>NZ_JBCOSQ010000074.1:0-26435 GCF_040920905.1 Butyricimonas sp. RTP31003st1_G1_RTP31003_210430
TTCAATTAAGGTAATTAATCATTCTGGAATTCAAATCGTTATAAAGAATTTACCAACTATTTTTGGCCACATGGCCGGATATTCAAAAAGGGCAAAACGGGCTTCCGTGCGCCCTTCAGCATAATCCCACAACGAACTATAATCCTCCACACGTTCACCCAACGCTTGCAATTGGCGTAAATAAGCCGCGATCGACTTACTTTCCACGATATAAATCTCCCCCTCGTGATCCACTTGAGGGCTATGCCGTCGTCCCGCATCCAGAGAAAAACGTAAAATACGCTTTCCCTCCTTTGTCATCCCGACCGTCTGGTACGTCATGCTCTTCCCTATTCCGGGCAGGTTCATCACGTTTCGATCCGTGGCCAGAAACGGTTGCCGGTATTTATCCAACAAATCCGGTAATTCAGCGGGAATCCTTTCCGGGTATTCCAACAATTCCAAGACCTCCTTTTCCAGCTCCACGGGCAAATCCCCGTACACTTTTTCCTCCAACACCTCTTGTAGCGAACGACTATTCGGGACAAACAAGGCATAATTCTCCTCGAATCCCTTCACGGAAAAAGTGTAATACGTCAGAATACCGATTCGATTCAGTACCTCTCTCAACCTCGCCGTATGTCCCCGACGTGAAGCCGCCACCGTGAACACGGCCTGATTGGTGATAATCCATCCGGCCTCCAGCAAGCGCCGGGTAGCCAGAATCACCTCCTCGGTCACTTCCAAAGGCGACTCGAAATGAGTCTGTATGAAAAATTGCTGAATCCCGACCTGTTCCGCCTTCTCCCGGAATCTTTTCAACACCTCGATCAACCCATCATTTACACGACTGGGTAAATAAGCCAATAACCTCGAACCCAATCTCACCCGTTGAATCTCGGCATATTTTTCTCCTTTCCCACGTCGCTTGTTCAATTCTCGCTTGCGCACGGCCATACGGAAAACGGCATCCAAGATTTTTTCCAACGTCTGGTTCTGACTCATCAGTGCATCCCCTCCCGTAATCAAAATATCCCGCAATTGAGAATCATGCTCGTAATACATCATCAAGCGCTCCATCTTGACTTCCCACCCGTCTGTCGGTTTCAGCCGATCCAAATTAAAATTCAAATGTCCTTTCTGAAAGTCGTACATTCGCTGGCATAAAGCACACAGCCCACCACAAGCCCGTCCCATCGAATCCGGGATGAAAATAGCCACTTCGGGATAACGACGATGAATATTCGTAGCATTGGGCAACAACCACCCGGCAGCATTCGGTTTTCCCGGTTCCACCACATCCTCTTTCTCCCATGCCCGGATTTGCCCGAAATTCTCCACCAGCTCCTCGGAATAAATCACGTAACTCCGAATCGTGGAATCATCGTACCCATCCGTCCGAACGCTCAACAAGGAAAGATAATAGGGAGTCACGAAAAACGGGATTCCTTTCTGCTTCGCCCGGTGTAAAAGCTCCATTAACTCCGGCGATAACGTGTTACCCATGAACAGGTTCAACTCATCCGGCTCCCGGACGGCTAAAGCCAAATGAAACTTGTAATCCCCCCACCATTCATCCACTAACTCCCGTTTTCTCTCCATGCTCATTCCCTCTTCAAAACGATAACGGGTATTCAACTTATCTCTCTTCTCTATTTTCCCAATCAACAAACCACGAATCCGCTCCCGGTTCTCCCGTCGCTCTTGAGTTACATCCTCATCCATCCCGGTTTTCCAACGTCCCCGCCATTGGTCACATTGCACCCGCTCCGGTAAAACGACTTCATCTGTCTGGTATTTCTTAAATAGATAATACCAATCCAACAAAAAATCCGGATGTATGCCATCCCCCTCTCCCCGTAAAGCTTGCCATAACCATTTAATCGGTTCATAACGAATCTTCTCCCCCGTGGAAAAATCACGAATATGCCGGGTCTCGTTCATAAACATCCGGAAAAATCGTTTTATAGACGAAGAAGTAGAATATTTTGTCAAAGCGGCACGCACGTACCCCTTCAGAAATTGTTCAAACTCTTTCCAATCCTTACTAAGGCTTGCACCTTGCATGATCGCCGGAAACTCCCGCTCAAATAAACTCACCAACTCTATACACGAAAAATTCAATACATCTTTCTCCTTCACATTTTCTCCTTATCTTAGATTAAACAAAAACGACAAACGGATATCGCCCAAACAAGTCCCCGGAAGTCAGGGTTTCGAATATTTATATAGGAAATAAATACTTGATGTTTACAAATTTAATAAAAAAAGAGAAAATTCGCAACCAACAAACAAAAAAAAGACGCCGCAACCTTGTGGACACGGCGTCTTTTTCAATATTTACGTGATCTTATTTAAGATCTTCTTCTGTCAGATTTTCCAACAATTTACCATACATCATTCCGGAACAACCCAATATCATGGCCATATAAATAACCATCAAACAAAATGCAATAATAACCCCGATAAACGGAATCCAAGTCAATAACAAGGAAGCTACTAAAAAGGCTATATAAACAACAAACATCACGGCAAAAATGATCCATTTGTTGCCATAAGTCATTTTATTACTCAATGATAACGCTTTGGCCGGATTCACCCCCTTGTCCAGTACAAGATAAAGGGCTTGACTCCAAATAATCCCCAACACGATACCGGGTACAACAAGAAAAACCATGGCCATCAACACCCCTGCCGTGTACCACCCACAAGTCAAAAAGAACTCACCCATATAACGATAATATTGTTTCTCGAAAATACAGAGAGGGGAAAAAATCTCACCTTTACTGAATTTAATGGGGATCGTCATGATAGCTATCGTGGTTCCCACATTCACGTAAGGAATCCAGATCGTTAAAAGCCATAATACAATTGCTCCCAAAAGAGAAGGCAGATTTTTCATTCCCACCAAAAAACCTTGCGATAACACGCTACCAAAGTCTAATTTTTTTTCCATAGTTCTAAATTTAGGTTGAGTAATTAAATCCTACACACGACCTACCACGTTGTCATTCACAAATATAACAAATTTAAACGGAATAACAATTTCATTTAGAACACGAAAAAGAGAAGATATTAGAAAAAGGGAGTCAAAAAAAATTGACTCCCTTTTCTAATATCTCGTTTTATTATTGGTCGTCTGCCAAAGCCTGAATTCCTCTCCCGCACCCTCTTCTCGTTTGTTCGCAAAAGGGATACAACGCATAGGCCCATCCAACACGATCTCTTTATAGATAAAAGAATCATCAAATCCACCGACAGCGGCATCCTCCTTCGTACAGGCATAATACACCCGTTCCGGTCTCGCCCAGTAAATCGCCCCTAAACACATGGGACACGGTTCACAACTGGAATAAATTTCACACCCCTTCAACTGGAAAGAATCAAGTTGCTTACAAGCCTTGCGAATAGCATTCACTTCTGCGTGAGCCGTGGGATCATTATCCGGAACAACCGTATTCCCGGAAGTTGCGATAATCTTACCATCCCGCACAACTACCGCCCCAAACGGTCCTCCCGTCCCCTTCTCCACGTTCTCCACGGCAATACGAATTGCCTCCTTCATAAACTCCGGATTATAAGAGTTCGCCTCCGGCGAGTTGCAGGTTGATTGGTTACAAGTTACAGATTCTTTCATCTTTTAGATTTTAGTTTTTAACTTTTATCTTTTTCCCGCTTCTCCAAATCATGTAAATCCCGATCAGCACAAACGGAATACTCAACCATTGCCCCATATTCAAGGTCATGGCATTTTCAAATTCTTCCTGGTTCTCTTTCACAAACTCGATCACAAAACGAGCGGTAAAGATCAGTACCAAAAACATTCCAAAAAGAAAACCCTGACGATCTTTAGCTTTCGTCTTCCAATACAAATGCATTAAAACAGCAAAACTGATCAAATAACAAATCGCCTCATACAACTGTGCAGGATGACGGGGTGTCATCGGATCAGGCATCCCGGAATGTACAAAACGGAATCCCCAAGGTAGCTCTGTCGGTAAGCCAACAATCTCCGAGTTCATCAGATTTCCCATCCGGATAAAGAAACCGGCCAACGCGATTGGAATTACGGCACGATCCAGAATCCAAAATATTGATTTCCTACTTACCTTCTTGGAATAATACCACAACCCGGCAATAATACCGATTGCAGCCCCGTGGCTGGCCAACCCTTGGTATCCTGTAAAACGGAATTCCGGTTGAAACCGAACCGGTAGAATAATTTCAAACGGATGAGCGCTATAATATGCCCAATCATAAAAGAAACAATGTCCCAACCGGGCCCCGATCACAGTGGCAACCGCCACGTATATCCACAACTTATCCAACCACTGCTGGCTCAACCCTTCCGACTTGAACATCTTCTCCTCTACCTTATACCCGCACACGAAAGCCAAGGCGAATAATAACCCGTAATAACGAATCGAGAAACCACCTAAACTAATTAATTCGGGACTAACATCCCAATTGATAAATAATGAAACCAATGTCATAATTTTAAATTTTAAATTGTAGATTTTAAATTATCATGCAATAATCCAAAACCTACAATTATTAATTACTTTAGATTTTGAAGTCAAATTTTATCTTGTAAAACCCAATCTAAAATTTAAAATCTAAAATCTAAAATTATTCTATTCTTCCCCCTTCCCGTGGCAATTCTTGTATTTCTTACCACTTCCGCAAGGACACGGATCATTACGTCCTACCTTGGGGCCCACTTTCACGGGCTCGGTTTTACGGGGAGCTTGATTGGTCTGAGCGGCAGGAGCATCACTACGTCCCGTACGCATCTTACTTAAATCGGTTCGTTTCTCTTCAGCCTGTTTCACTTCTTCAGGAGCCTCAAAAGGAATTTGTCCCTTCATCAAAGTAGACACGACATTCTTGTTGATTTTATCCACCATACTCTTGAATAAGTTGAATGACTCGAACTTATAGATCAATAACGGGTCTTTCTGCTCGTAAGTTGCATTCTGCACGGATTGTTTCAAATCATCCATTTCACGCAAATGCTCTTTCCACGCGTCATCGATATGAGCCAACATGATAGACTTCTCGTAAGCACGGATCAACTCCTCACCTTCAGATTTATACGTCTTCTCAAGATTAGCCACGACATTGTAAGCCCGTTTCCCATCGGTAAACGGTACCACGATATTCTTGAACATTTCTCCTCTCTGCTCGAAAACATTCTTGATCACCGGGAACGCCTGTTTAGCGATAGTCTCCGTCTTACGACTGAATGTATCCCGTACTTCTTTGTACAGTCTCTCCGTCAAATTGTCGGCAGAAGTCTTCTGGAAATCCTCCTCTTTTATATCAAAGTCTACGGCAAGATATTTCAACACATCCATACGGAAACCTTCTAAATCATTAGCCTCCTTGTGTTCTTCCACCAATGTCTCGCAAACATCATACATATTGTTGGCAATATCCACACCGATTCTCTCTCCCAGTAACGCATGGCGTCTCTTCTTGTAGATCACCTCACGTTGAGAGTTCATCACGTCGTCATATTCCAACAAACGCTTACGAATACCGAAGTTATTTTCCTCCACCTTACGTTGCGCACGCTCGATAGATTTGGTAATCATGGAATGTTGAATAACGTCACCTTCCTCATGTCCCAAACGGTCCATCACCCGAATGATTCTCTCGGAACTGAACAAACGCATCAGATCATCCTCCAATGACACGAAGAACTGAGAAGAACCCGGGTCACCCTGACGTCCGGCACGACCTCTCAACTGACGGTCTACACGACGAGAATCGTGACGTTCCGTACCGATAATGGCCAAACCTCCCGCGGCACGAACCTCCGGACTTAACTTAATGTCGGTACCACGACCGGCCATATTGGTTGCAATCGTAACCACCTGTGATTTACCGGCCTCTGCAACAATATCAGCCTCCCGTTGATGCAATTTCGCATTCAACACGTTATGCTTGATACCCCGCAATTTCAACATACGGCTCAACAACTCGGAAACCTCGACGGAAGTCGTACCCACCAACACCGGGCGGCCTTCTCCAACCAATCGGGTAATCTCCTCGATCACCGCGTTATATTTTTCACGTTTTGTCTTGTACACGTAATCATTAGCATCCTTTCGGATCACCGGTTTGTTTGTCGGGATAACCACAACGTCCAGTTTGTAAATATCCCAGAACTCACCCGCTTCCGTCTCTGCCGTACCGGTCATACCGGCTAACTTATGATACATACGGAAATAGTTCTGTAAGGTGATCGTGGCAAATGTCTGCGTGGCAGCCTCTACTTTCACGTTTTCCTTCGCTTCAATAGCTTGGTGCAAACCGTCTGAATAACGACGTCCTTCCATGATACGCCCAGTCTGTTCATCCACGATCTTCACCTTGTTGTCGATCACCACGTATTCAACATCTAATTCGAACAACGTGTATGCTTTCAACAACTGGTTCACCGTGTGTACACGCTCAGATTTGGCGGCATAACTTTGCACCATCTGATCTTTTTTCTCCAGTTTCTCTTCCTCCGTCAGGTTCATCTTATCGATCTCTGCCAATTCAGAACCCACATCCGGCAAGATAAAGAAGTTCGGATCTTCACCCGCGGCCGTAATCGTATCATGTCCTTTATCCGTCAAATCGATAGAGTTCTGTTTCTCATCAATCACGAAATAAAGTTCATCCGTAATCTCCGGCATACGACGGTTATTCTCCTGCATATAAACATTCTCGGTTTTCACCAAGGTAGCCTTGTTTCCTTGTTCACTCAAGAACTTGATCAATGGCTTATATTTGGGTAATCCCTTATATGCTCTCAACAACAATATAGCCCCCTGTTCCTCTTGTTTCCGATCACCGCTAGCCAACAACGTTTTAGCTTCCGTGAAAATCCGGGCAACCAACTCACGCTGCATACGCACCAACTTCTCCACACGAGGTTTGTACTCGTCAAACATCTGAATGTCCCCCTTCGGAACCGGACCCGAAATAATCAACGGGGTACGAGCATCGTCAATTAACACGGAGTCAACCTCATCGACAATCGCGTAATGATGTTTGCGTTGTACCAGGTCTTCCGGGTGGATAGCCATGTTATCTCTCAAATAATCGAAACCAAATTCATTGTTCGTTCCAAAAGTAATATCTGCCTGATAAGCCTTCCGTCTCTCCGGGGAATTCGGCTCCGTCTTGTCAATACAATCTACCGACAACCCGTGAAACATATAAAGAGGTCCCATCCACTCGGAGTCACGTTTTGCCAGATAATCATTGACCGTAACCACGTGTACTCCGCGACCCGTCAAAGCATTCAAGAATACAGGCAAGGTAGCCACCAACGTTTTACCTTCACCGGTAGCCATCTCGGCAATCTTACCTTGGTGTAACACGGAACCACCTATCAACTGCACGTCATAGTGAACCATGTCCCAGGTAACCTCGTTACCTCCGGCCAACCAAGAGTTGAAGTAAACGGCATCCTCACCGTCAATCTCCACGAAATCTTTCGTTACGGCCAAATCACGATCAAAATCGTTAGCCTTCACGACGATCTCTTTATTTTCTTTGAAACGTCTTGCCGTATCTTTCATCACGGCAAACGCCAAAGGCAATATTTCGTTTAGAACATCCTCTAACTTCGTGTTAATCTGTTCTTCCAGCTTATCAATCCGGTTATAAATTTCCTCTCTTTCCTCGATCGAAGGTTTCTCATTCTCTACTTTTGCTTTCAAAGAAGCAATTTCATCCTCTTCTGCCTTCACGTGGGCATGAATCTTTGCTTTCAGATCAGCTGAAATCTGTCTCAACTCATCATGGCTCACGCCTTTAATCTTTTCCCACTCTGCATTTACTTTTGACGCGATCGGCAATAATTCTTTCAAGTCACGATCAGACTTGTTACCAAAAAGACTTTTTAATATATCGTTAAATCCCATAGTTTTATATAATTGAAAAATGAAAACAAATTAATTTATGATTTATGAATTACGATTTACGATTCAGAAAAACGCTAGCTAGTAGGTAGAAATCACCTAATCTAAAATCATAAATCAAGAAATTAGTAGGATCGTAAATCTAAAATCATAAATCCGAAATCATTCCATTTTCCCGGGAGCCCGGATGGGATTTGCTGCAATTTCCGGGACTTTCCAACCCGGTAGAACGACAGACGAGTAAGTAGTATAAACTTTTACGGCATCCACGGTTTCCGCATGACTCTGATTGTAGAAATCACCATAATCGAAATCCTCCGTGGATCTTTTCTCGGTAGAAACCGTGATGACCTTCTCGGTAGAAGAAACCAACAAACGATAGCAATCTGTCCTAACAGATACATTCCCCCCACGCACATTTATCGGCAGGGTTGCCACACATCCGGCGACAACATACAAGGCTGCTATCAAATATTTGTTCATTTCCATACCGCCAAAGATAATGCTTTTCTCCTAACTTTCAGTTTTTATCTTTTAGTTTTTATCTTTTTAGATTCCGTGATTCCCTCCCACCATCCAATACTCTTGGTAATCACAAAATCATTCAATCACCAATCACAAAATCTTACTCTTACAGTTTTTCCCCGAAAGCCAAATCTCCGGCATCACCAATTCCCGGATCAATATAACAACTCTCGGTCAGATGCTCATCCAATGCCCCCGTCCAGATCGTTACCGGCTCATCTTTCAAAGCCTCTGTAAGTTTTTCTATACCTTGACGACTGGAAACAATAGCCGCAATATGCGTGTGTGCGGGCCTTCCACCCTGTTTCAATAACTCGTGATAAGCCACCACGATTGAGCCTCCCGTGGCTAACATCGGATCTACCAGCAATAACTGTTTTCCTTCCAAACTTGGCGTGTAAATAGAATCGAAACGAATTTCAAAATCAATATGATTTTCCTTATATTTTCTTCTTGCCGAAATAAAAGCACTCCCGGAACGATCGAAATAATTCAAAAAACCTTGATGAAAAGGTAATCCTGCACGCAACACGGATGCCACCACCACCTCTTCGTCTGCCAATCTGACATCAGCCACGTTAATCGGTGTCTGTACTTGCTGCGTTGAATAATGAAACGTCTTACTGATCTCGTAAGCCATCACCTCACCAACCCGTTCTAAATTCCGGCGAAAACGCAACGGATCTTTTTGAATCTCTTTATCTCTAAGTTCTGCTAAAAAACGATTATAAACCGAATCCTCCTTGTTAATAATATACACCATTTTATCTATTTCTTTTCTTAAACCTTTCCCATCACACGCACCTATCCTGTAATTTAAAATCTAAAATTTAAAATCGCAAATCTTCATTTATTCTATTTCTTCATACTCCGCATCCTCAATCTCTCCGCCTCCCATCTTCTGCTGTTGTTCGGCCTCATGTGTCTCTTTACGCAACTGATTAACCTTATAATGATTAATCAAATCCGTTATCCCGTAAAATATCGTAACAGCACCAAAGAAAGTTATAATTCCTTCTTTCGCCGAGAACGGATTAGCAAAAACAATCAATCCGGCCAACAAAATAATTACCGGATACACGTAACTCAACGGAGCGATATGCCCGAATTTCCTCGCAGAAGTCAACATCACCAACTGACCAATCCCCGCAACAATCAAGATAAATCCCAACAAATACATCAACATATTGGTGAAAAAATCAGCCATCGACCACAACAGAATACCCAAAATAATGCTTCCGATACCGTTAAAAGAAGTCAGTCCCCTGGCCGAACGCTCATCCTGATCCCGCATAGAGACCAGAAAGGAGATAATCCCGGTAACACAAAATACGGCACCGATAATTTTTACCGTGTAATTTAACACTTCAGTTGGCCACAGCACAAGTACAAGACCCAAAACAATCGCTACGATCGATTTGACGATGGTCCTTTTGTAATTTCCGGAAGTATAGATAATCTGCATAACTTCTATTTTTTAATTTATACGAAATTCGTCAACGAAAGTAGTGATTATTTTTGAAAAAATTAAGCCGGACGACCTGTCCGGCTTAATTTTTTATTTAATCAGTTCAACACTTCGCTTTACAAACTTATTCAGCGCCTCGCCTTTCAGCAGTCCGTTCGCCAATAAGGCCAAATCAATCAACTGACCAACAACCTTATTACCTTTTCCGTATTCCTCCAATAACGAGTTCTTCTGCTTGTTCAGATCGGCAATCGTCTTGTTGTATTCACTCTTTCGATCTTTATCCACTTGAGGAATCTCCTCGTCTTTCTTACCCTTATTCAACTCGTCCAGCTCTGCCTGTTTCTTTTCAGTCTCCTTGATCTCGAAATTAATCGGCTCCAACTGGGCACTCATTTCCTTTTTCTCGTTCTCCAGGATTGCATTCACCAACTTATGATCCGTGTTTACCACCAAAGTGTACTGATCACCCATTGCCCCGTAGAATCCCATTCCCGGATTCATGGCTGCCATCTCTTTCATACGACGCATGAACTCAGAACGTGTCACGATCACCGGATCACCATTCTCACCCATCGCCTCAAAATTAACCATAAACATTCCTTCCTCCTTCGGTAACTGGGAAGTAAATACGGCACGCAATTCCTCTTGCTCCTTGTGACTCAAAGCAACCTCTTTTGTCTCTTCCTTCGGGATCAACTTGTCGATAACATCCGAATCCACCCGAACAAAACGGTGATCGGAATTCTTTTGTTCCAAATGGTTGATAAAGTGTGTATCCAACTGACCATCCATCAACAACACATCATATCCCTTACCCTTGGCAGTCTCGATATACGTGTATTGTTCTTTAGCATCCGTGGCATACAGGAACACCACCTTATTATCTTTATCCGTCTGGTTAGCTTTGATCAAGTTCTCGTACTCTTCATACGTGAAGTATTTCCCTTCCGTATTCTTGAACAAGAAGATACTCTTGGCTCTCTCGGCGAATTTTTCATCCGTCAACATTCCATATTGGATGAAAATCTTCAAATCATCCCACTTTTTCTCGTAGTCTTCCCGCTTATTCGTGAAAATATCATTCAAACTGTCAGCCACCTTCTTCGTGATATGACTTGAAATCTTCTTCACGTTACGATCGCTCTGTAAATAAGAACGGGACACGTTCAACGGAATATCCGGTGAATCGATCACACCATGCAACAACGTCAAGTACTCCGGCACAATTCCTTCCACGGAATCCGTCACGTACACTTGATTACTATATAATTGGATCTTATTCTTCTGAATCTCGAACTTGTTGTCGATCTTCGGGAAATACAATATACCCGTCAGGTTAAAAGGATAATCCACGTTCAAGTGAATATGGAACAACGGATCTTGAGCCATCGGGTATAATTCACGATAGAACTTCTCATAATCCTCCTCCGTCAGATCAGCCGGTTTACGGGTCCATGCCGGATTCGTATCATTGATCACGTTATCTTCCGTCGTATCTTTGTATTCCCCGTCCTTCCACTCTTTCTTCTTTCCTGAAATAATCTCTATCGGCAAGAACTTGCAATACTTGGTCAGCAACTCGTTCACCTTAGCATCTTCCAAGAAATCCTTCTCATCCTCGCTGATATACATGATAATATCCGTACCTCTCTCGGCCTTTTCCGTCTCCTCCAACGTGTATTCCGGATTTCCCTCGCACGACCATTTTACAGCCTTCGCCCCCTCTTTATAAGATTTCGTCACGATCTCCACCCGATCACTCACCATGAACGAAGAATAGAAACCTAACCCGAAATGCCCGATAATAGCAGCGGCGTTATCCTTGTATTTGTTCATGAACTCCTCCGCACCGGAAAAAGCGATCTGGTTGATATACTTCTCCACTTCCTCCTGCGTCATACCGATACCGTTATCCGATACCGTCAGCGTCCCTGCCGCTTTGTCAGCCTTCACCCTTACCTTCAACTCACCAAGTTCACCTTTAAACTCCCCGTTCGAAGCCAATACTTTCATTTTCTGAGAAGCATCCACCGCATTCGAAACAATCTCTCTCAAAAAGATCTCGTGATCCGAGTATAAAAATTTCTTGATAATCGGGAACAAATTCCCTGTTGAAACTCCAATCTTTCCTGTTGACATAACTCTATATTTTTAATTTAATTATACTTCAAATTTTACGACAACTAAATGACAATAGTTATGCCAAACCCAAATTCCTGCCGATTTGACAGCCGCACCTTCACCTACAACAACTTTTTCATTATACAAAAATACCCCGGACTTTCATCCGGGGTACTATCTCTTTTTCAATCACGAAATCCTTACATCATTTAACGATCTTCATCAACGTCAAAAATATAATTTTAAAATACATACGATCCAATAAAGCCTGTATTAAAAACAAATGATTGAACAATCAAACCTTATAAAGAAAAGAAAACTTCACAAAAGCGTATCACGCCAAAACCTCTTCTACAGAACAAATAACAGCATCAATAACCGTTTTCACCATCTCCTCACTCAACCCGTACCACACTGGTAAAGAAATCTCCCGGCAATAATTATCGTAAGCAACCGGATAATCTTCAATCTTATACCCCTTATTTTTAAATGCACTTAACAAAGGCAAGGGTTGAAAATGCACGTTCACCGAGACATCCTTGTCAAAAATCCGCTGAATAATCTCATCTCGTTGTTGCTCCGTGATTCCCTTCACCCGTAAACAGTACACGTGATAAGAACTCTTCCGGTCTTCCGTTTCATAAATCGGTAATTCCGCCCATCTGTATCGGGCAAAAGCATCAGTATATTGATCATATATACACTTCCGGTAGTGCAAAGTATCATCCTCGTAACGAGACAACTCCACCAAACCGATAGAAGCCATAATATCCGTCATATTCCCCTTAAAACCGGACACAAGCACGTCATAACGCCACGCCCCCTTTTTCGTCTTGGCCAGCGCATCTTTATTTTGTCCATGCAAAGTATATGTACACAAATACCTATACACCTCCTCGTTATCAAAAGGCTCCGGCAAATTCAACATGATCGCTCCTCCCTCCGCCGTGGTCAGATTCTTCACCGCATGGAAAGAAAACACCGAAACATCAGCCAGGCATCCCGCTTTCCGCCCCTTGTATTCCGCCCCTATCGAATGAGCCGAGTCCGACAAAATCAAAATCCTTCCCAACTTCCCCTGCTCTTCCGTCTTCGCCTGAAATAACGTTTTCACATCCTCCGCCTCCACCAATTCAAACAACTCATCATACGCACACGGCATACCTCCCAAATCAACAGGCATTATCACCTTTGTCTTATCCGTGATCGCCTCCCTCACTTTCTCCAAACACACGTCAAAATCATCCGCATTCACATCCACCATCACCGGTTTCGCCCCACAATGCACGATCACATTCGCCGTGGCACAATACGTGTACGCCGGTACAATCACCTCATCCCCCTCCTGTACTCCAAACCACCGTAGTACAACTTCAAGCCCAACAGTATTCGAGTTCACAGCCAACGTCGCCTTGTTTCCACAATACGCTGTCAACCTCCGTTCAAACTCCTTCGTCTTCGGTCCCGTCGTAATCCAACCGGACTTCAAGGTATCAACAACCTCATCTATGACCTTCTGGTCAATTCTTGGTGGTGAAAATGGTATCATAATTAAACTTTTAAATCCTAAACACTCAATAATGTAACCAATATCTTCTCGCCTGCATCTCCATTACCATAGAGTCGATTTTCAAAACCCTCTTTATTTTTAGAGATTATAACATTAACACTACTGATAATCCTAGTAGGTTCACTTCCAGCAAGTACATTAAAACCTTTCTCGACTAATTCAACCCACTCTGTTTCATCTCGCATTGTCACACAATATTTTTCAAAAAAATATGCCTCTTTCTGTAATCCCCCACTATCAGTCATCACTAACTCACAGTTTTTCAACAGCCAAACCATTTCCAAATAGCCAACAGGATCGATAAAACAAATCTTACTTTTAGCAAAATCATAGTTAATCGCCAATAACTTTCCCTTTGTTCTTGGGTGTAAAGGCAATACAACAGGGCATTGCTCAGAAATCGTTTCTAGGGCATAAAATATATTTTTCAACCGAACCTCATCATCTGTATTTTCTGCTCGATGTACAGTACACAATACAAATTTTGATGGGATAATATCTTGAGGCATTCTTGCTCTATTCAAATAAAATAAAGCAGCATCCTGCATGACATCACCATTTTTTACAATATGACAATCAATATTATCATACCCTTCTAACTTCAAATTTTCAATTGCTTTATCTGTTGGACAAAACAAAACATCACTAATCCGATCTGTTAATATCCTATTAATTTCTTCCGGCATAGTCATATTAAACGAGCGTAACCCCGCCTCCACATGAGCCACTTTTATATGTAACTTTTTTGCAGCCAATGCACCTGCAAGTGTGGAATTAGTATCCCCATACACAAGAACCCAATCAGGTTTCTCTTCTAGCAATACTTTTTCAATCTTTTCCAACATCTGTCCCGTCATGGCTCCATGCCCCAACCCATTTATATTTAAATTATAATGTGGTTTCGGGATACACATTTCTTCAAAAAACACGTCACTCATGTTAGAATCGAAATGCTGCCCAGTATGCACTATAGTCTCTATTATTTGTGCAGAACATTTAAATACACGACTAATCACAGCCGCTTTAATAAATTGTGGCCGAGCACCTATTATTGTAACAATTTTCATATAATTACTAAACTTGTTTTATAAGATCTAAATAACGTTCTGTCAATTTATTGTAAGCATGATTCTGTAAAACATACTCGTGACCATTCCTGCCTAATTCTTCTCGCTCTTGAGTTGACATCATTTTCAATTTAAGAATGGCCTGTGCTATTGCCTCCACATTTTCCGGTTCTGCATATAATCCACAATTAGCTTCCTGCACCAAATTATTTCCGGCATCTATTGCCTGAATAATAGGTTTTGATGCCATCATATAATCAAACATCTTATTGGGACTTATCCCAAACCGGAATAGAGGTTGCTTTTGCAAACCAATATATAAAACATCCATTTGCTTTAAACATGCTGGTATTAGTTCTTTTTCCTGAGCTGGAAAAAAGTACACATTATCTATTCCATGTTTTAAAGTATAACTTACAAGTTTCTCTTTTTCTTGCCCAGTTCCTATTAAAATGAGAACAACATCTTGACTTTTCAAACCAGCCACAACATCAATGATTGTATTCAAATCATTTGCTTGTCCATGAGCACCAGCATAACCTATAATGAATTTATTCTCTTTCTTTAGTTTTTTGAAAACACCTTGTATTTTTTCTGATAATTCCTTAGACGCATCCCATTCCGAAGTAATGATCCCATTGGGAATATAATTAAATTTATCCGAGTCTAAGCCATGTTCCATCATATACTTTTTTACACAGGGTAGAAGGGAGATCACGTTATCTGTATGTCTATAAGAATAATTTTCAGCCCATTGCATTATTTTTATAAAGGGGTGTCGAGGAGAATATCCCCCTAATTCAATTGGAGATAATGGCCATAAATCCCCTACTTCCAAAAATATTTTAGCACCAGCTTTTTTGGCAATCTTTCGACACCCTATAAAATCTAATGGTGTAACACCCGATGCAATTACCACATCCGGTTTAAATTCTCGAGCTATTTTCTTAGCATAAAACCACAAATAGAAATTATATAAAAACATATGCAGTACACGTCCCACCCCATTACCACTATATTTAGGGGTTTTAATCCACTTGTATTGTATTCCATCTATATTTTCATTTGTTAATCTACCAGTTACATTTGGATTAATTCTTCTCGTATGAGAATAGGATGCAGCAACGACCATCACCTCATGTTCTCGATCCGTAAACTCTTTACTAAATTGATAAATTCGATAGGCCATTCCATGATATTTGGACCCAGCTAAATCAGACTCATATAAAATTTTCATATTGACTTATTATTTGATATCGAATTTAATCTTTCCTAATGCGTTCTCACACATTCTTATGGCATCTTGAACTGTATCAGCTTGAGTTATAACATAAGCTACTCTATCACTGCTACTTCGTATTGGAGTAAGCGTCTCTCCCAGGCATTTAACAATCTCTACATGCTTTACCTCTGGAATATTTAATGCTTCATTAACACCATTTATTTTCTGCAATACTCCAAGCTTACATTCTGCATATCGAATAGCTGATCCCTTTTCAAATTTCTTTGCAATATCTGGTATTTGCCCTAACGCCATCAAAATACATGCTTGTATCATATCTACGCCAGTTGACAAGGGAACTAAATATGTAGTTATAGAATCGCCTCCCAATCGTGCTCCCAACTCTACTAATTTTGGCCCATCTTCCGTAACAATGATTTCAACATGAGATGGACTGTTATCAATACCAATTGCCTGTACAGCTGTTATGGCTACTTCTTTTATTTTTTCAATCGTCTCATTCGGCAATTGCGATGGTTGAGAATGCCCCATTTCGACAAAAAAAGGTGCCCCACTCGTTAATTTATCCGTTACAGCCAATATAGTGGTTTCCCCCCTTATCGTCATCACCTCTACACTCACTTCAGGTCCTTGCATATACTCTTCCACCAAAATTAATCCCGACTTTGATACAGATTTACTATATAAAAAGGCATCCCTTACTTCGTGATAATCTTTAACGAGTACAACTCCACGACTCCCAGAAGAATCATTCGGTTTCATTATAAACGGAACAGAATGCTTTAATAACAGATCTTTAAGTTCCTCCTCAAAAGTTATCACTTCAAACCAAGGATGGGGTACATCATACCTTTCAAAACACCGAATCATTTCAATTTTATCCGTGGCTCTCTGCGCCACAGACGGAGTTACAGCATAAAGCTTATACTTTTCAGCAACAGATGCCACAGAACGTATAGGCATATCTGTAGCTAAAGTCATAATCCCATCTGGATGATAATTTTCTGCTGCAGCTAATATACCACTTATATCATTGGTACTAACTTCATAAAATTTATCAGCATAACAAACACCAGGAGCATTTGGATCTATATCAATAACGGCAACATCTAACCCCAACGATTTAGCCTTCTGAATAGCAGGCAATTGTAGAACACCTGCACCCACTATCATTAATTTAGGGACGACAGCATTTTTAGTCATAAAATTCATTTTCTCGTATCATCAACATATATATTTTTCCTAAGAATAATCGTTTGAATAGTCTTAAAAAAGACCCGAACATCTAAACAAAAAGATAAATGTGACACGTAATAATCATCTCTTTCAAATACCTGTTCTCCATCACCACTATTTCTATAATAAGCTTGATTATAGCCTGTAATACCCGGTAATACTAACAATTTTCTCTTTTGCAATTCCGTATATCTATCGATCCAATCAACAGGATCCGGTCTAGGACCAATGATACTCATATCCCCTTTTATCACATTAAGGATCTGCGGCAATTCATCTATGCTCGTTTTCCGCAAAATTCGTCCTATTCTAGTTATTCTAGGATCATCTTCCGAATTATAAGTTGAACCATCTGCTAATCGAATATCTGGAGCATTCATAATCATCGTTCTAAACTTATACATAGTAAAAATTCTACCATCTTTACCTAACCTTTTACTATAAAAGATTATTGAACCTTTATCTTCCAATAATATGATTAACCCAACGATTATAAAAACTATAAAAAAGAGCGGCAACAAAACAAGAGAAAACAGTATATCTAAAATGCGCTTAACATAAACATACATTATCATGCTATTTATATCCTTCAATCTTCCATCAATTTTGCAATTCCAAATCCCGTACGACCATAGCCATTTCCACAGTATAACATATAGGTATGTCCTTTATGGTTAAAGACGTGAGGATAACAGATCATTTCAGAATCCCACCCCGAATCTGATAAAGTTATACCAACTTCTTTATCTTTTCTTTGAAACGAATACCCATCCTCAGACACACCATATCCCATATTATATCCCCCTGTACCAATAGCATAACAATACCACATCTGATATAGATTATCTTTTTTCACAACACACGCCCGAGAAACTCTCGTTTCATTTTCGTAGAGATAATCAACCGCCACAATTTTTTTTCTAATCCAATTAATACCATCAGTAGATTCTGCATATTTTATATTATATTTTGGCAAAGTTTCATCAATCCAATAATCAGCAGAATCATACCACATCCTCCATACTCCATTTTCAATAATTATCGATGAGATTACCAATATAGTATATGGTTCATCGGTTGTTCTTTCAAGAACAGGAACATTAGAATATCTAGAAAAAGATAACCCAGAATCATAGCTAATAGCTAATCCAGAAACTTCTGCAGCCCTAACGCGAGATCCTTTATTCCAACCCATTATATACAAATACTTCTTATCATCCACACTAACCAAACACGTGGGAGAAACACCATTATCATCATAACACCCCAAGGAACCAACATCTACGACTGGATCTTTTGACAATTCTAAAATATCTTGGGGTTTATTAATATCTACCACTAAATATCCTATTCTCGAAATATTATTTTTATCTCTTCCTGAAAAATAAATTCTATATATATCGCCTTCAATGTGATCTGCCACAGGAAGCATTGCATGAGATATCAACCAATCATATTGTCCTTTAGGCTCTATGACCCGCCCCAGTTTTACCCATTTCATATTTATAATTTTTCTCGTTCACCAATTTTTTTTGCTGGACTCCCTACATAGATTCCCCATGGTTCCAGATCCTTGTTGACAAAACTTCCTGCACCAATTACAGCACCTTCTCCAATTTTTACAGGCATAATTACACATTTTGCACCAATATATACATCATTACCAATCTCAAGTTTACCTCCAAGCGTAACCGTTTCACCTGAACCCATACCATCAACCATTTTCATGCCAGGAGCATGAGAATACGTTGCAGTAAGAAAAACGGTTCCTGGTCCTGTGGATACTCGATCTCCAATAATTGCCATTCCTCCTCCCCAAATCGTTGTGTGTGGTTGCACATCTGTAAATTTCCCAATTTTTACACCAGTTCCTCCAAAAATGAATACAAAATCACCTATCCGGCAATGATCATTAAGTTCCACCATATGTGGATAAGCTATTTTAGCAAGTGGCATCAACTTCACATGTTCACCACAATATTTCAACTTATCCTTCACATTTTCACCCATTAACTCCATGTCCTTAATTTCAAACATAATATAACCTCCTATTTTTAATTATTTTGTAATTGAATTTTTCTTTTTTCTATCAAATAATGATATTTATCTTTTTTTTGTTCTTCTATCGTATCTAACAACATATCCTTAAAAGAATAGAGCGGGGTCCATTCCAACTCCTCCTTTGCTTTTGAAATATCATAAACAAACTCTTCTATGTTATTTTCTTTTTCAGGAAGATCTATAAAAACGGGATCACTATTCCCCTCCCAAAACACATCAGCAATAATTTTCGCTTCCTCTCGAATAGAAAGCTTATATCCTGATGCGATATTGAAAATACCACATACATCAGTTTTTCTTATAGCTTGAAGAAATGCAACCACAACATCTTTAACATAAACAACATCTCTTCCGATGTCAGCATTACCCCATAATTGTAAAGGTTTATGTTCTTTTGCATTGTCTATAAATATTCTAAACCCAGTCTTAATAGGCTTACCATCCATAAATATCTCGGTATGGGGACCATAACCATACACAGGAGGCAATCTTAAAATAATTCCTCTTAAACCATATTCTTCTGTATAATGCAGTATACAATCTTGAGCTGCAGATTCAGATATACTAAACATAGAATATTGCCCAGAATACTTTAGAGATCTCCCATCTTCTTCTCGAATTGGCTTTTTTTGATACCATAAACCTTGAGTACTTCTATGAGAAGTCGCAGAAACAAAACGCTTAACTCCATTTTGAATACAAAAATTCAATATATTGAGCGTTCCGAGTACATTAATTCTAATATAATCAACAGATGAATAATTCTTCTCGCTAACATTCGCCGGTTGCATTGCCGCCAAATTAACAACAGCAGAATATTGACGATTAGAAACCTTACTAAATTCCTCCTGTGATGTTATATCTAACTTCACGTAATCGACTCCTATCGAATCATAATATTCAGAACAAATATCATTATTATCTGAAGCAACGACTTCATAACCTGACTCCAAAAGTCGATCTACCAAATATGTACCAATGAAACCTCCAGCTCCAAAGACCAAAATCTTTTCCATATTAATTAAAAATTGAAATTATCGTGCTTAACATTTGAAAATCAACAATCAATTAAAATCTATTTTAATTGATTCATATAGAAATTTGTATAGTTAATCTCCGCATTATAGTTTTTGAGATAAAACTCAAACGTACTTTTAGACAATGCCTCTCTATTCTCCATCAAAGTCAACACGGAATCATTAAATTGTTTTTGAACAAAGTCCACTGCAAGTAATAACCCGGTATCTTCAGTTACAATCTCTTTATTTCCTCCAACATCTGTAGCTAATACGGGTATCCCCCAACTAATAGCTTCCATTATAGCCACTGGAATCCCCTCGGAGAGGCTCAAATTAACAAATAAATTAAAATAACCTTTTTTATATATCTCCATCACCTCCGTCTTATCAACACTGCCGATCAAATCAATCGTCAAATTACATTCTTTAGATTTTATATCTTTCTGTAGTGTATCAAAGCCCTCTCCTCCTCCAATATGAGTCCATTTAACCTTTAAATGTCCATATACTTGGCAGAATCTATTTATAGAATTAAAGATTAGATCAACTCGTTTTACAGGAATAATATTGGAACACGATAATATTGATATCTCCCACCCCTTCCCAATATTTTGTTTAACACAATTTGAAAATACCCCCAATCTAGATACTTCAATTTTTTTCGCAAAAATTGGATATTTCCGTTTTAAATAAAATACTCCCTCGTCCGAAACAACAAAAACATTATCAGTTATGGCTAACATTTTGTCCCTATAAGGAAAATATGTCCCAACACTTTCTTCATAAACATCAAAACGATGAGCCCTCGTATATATAGAATTTTGTTTAAAAAAACCGACATTCTTTGCCATATAAAATCCTAAAATGGTATGATTAAACCAGTAACTGTAAAATATGGATCCTTCCTCAAAATCATCTTTATTCTTCAAAAGAAAATTCTTTACTAAATAACTTCCATATAAATATTTAACCGCTTGAAAGTAGTCTGACTTTGATTTAGGTGAATATTTTCCTTGAAAAGGAATAAACCAAAAATACCAACCAAATATCATCAAGAAAAAAACTTTTATCCTTTGTAATAAAGTCGTATCAGATAATTTAGTATTTAATGTAATATTAGACGGTAAATCTCTCTTATATCTACCTTTATGCAAAGGTATAATCACAATCTTACAACATGGTATTTTGCTTGCAACTAGCAATTCATCTTTTAGAAAAGACTCTGCAACCATACCAAAAGGATAACAATTAGAAAAAAGATAAATCGTTTTCATTTAGTTAATGTTATATAAAATCTATTATTAGTTATATATATTACATATATGATAAAGGAACTTATAGGCATTATATATATGTTAGTACCTATATAAGATATAAAATATGCAACAATAACAAGAAAGGTGTAGTTTTTCCACTTGAGATTAATTAATGAATTATACATTAATGGGAAAAAAAACAAAACCATGAGAATAAGTCCAATTAAACCTGTTGAGTATAATATCACAAAAAAAGAAGTATCACCAACAAATACTCCTGGTAACTTAGAATCTCCATAACCAAAAATAGGGTTTCTTTGAAATGCTTCAATCAATGGAATCATATTCCCATCCTTTGCATCATATCTTGTTTCAAGAGCTGCCATCGGATCTCCAATTAGATTAATATACTGTAAAATAGGAATTCCTTGTCTATCCATGTACAAAATCAATAGATATAATATCAGCACAATAAACAAAATCAATAATAAAATTTTAAAAAACGAGAATATTATTCTTTTTCTTATTCTCATATTAAAATCCTTAATATTACAATTAAGAAAAAGATATAATGTAACTATAATTACAGAACCTAAAATAAACGTTTTTGAAAGAGCTAACAATCCTAAGACAACAGATATAAATATTCCATAAAAATTCTTTTTAACAACAAAAAAATATGTAAATACAAAAAGTGAGAAAACCCCCAATACAATAGGTGTACCAAACGTACCATATCCACGAACAAAACCATATTCTAAAGCATATTCTAAAGGTTCATTACCGGGCTTCCAATACAAATCATAAAATAAAGAAGACCAAGCAGGTTGAAAAAGTTGAAAAACAGAAGCCAAAAGGTTAAGAGCTATTATAATAAACAACAGACGATCTGGATTAACAACTTTATCAGGAAACTTATCCACTAAACTCATTAATAAAGAAGTAATAATCACAAAACGAAAACAAGCATAAAAACCAATATAATTTAAATCACTACCGTTTATAACAGCAAAAAGAATAGAAACTATTACCAAATAAATAAAATACAAGACAAGCCATATATTCTTTTTATTTATGGTGAAATAGGTAATACAAGCCCAACATATTATAGGAAACGACAATATCTCATACGAAAGTCGATAAGAACCAATCACAATAATAGGAGCCGTCAAACATATCCCCAAATAAACCAATAAACCCAACAACCGGTTCCTAAAAAGATAAGCTAAATTGATGATTAATAAAATGAAGAAATATAATAACGACATGTATTAATTAAACATTTTATATTTCATAGCTTTTCTCTTCACAACCTCATAAAAAGACGAAGGAAAAATCATTTTAAACACCTCATTCAAAATAGAGGGCAAATATTTAGTGAACAACCTAAAACACCCTAACCTACATCGGACAATTCTGAATAAATGAAAGAACGTAAAACAAGATATTTTTTTATTGCGACACAACGTAAACAAATGAGAGATATAAACTTCCCCCAATGGCTTAAAAAGAGTTCGTTGCAACATTCTATACTCCCTCTTTTTAAAAATATCAAAAATCAACTGAGTCTTTATAATATAATCTTCTATACTCCAATGAATATCCTGATCATTATATACAATCAAACTCCGTGACGAAAACAAACATTTCTTCTTGTCATCATATTCTAAACATTTCAAAACAGTAATAAGAGTCCCGATCATACATGAAACATATTTATAATATATCATAATATCCGATTTAAACAACGATATATTATAAACACATTTAGACATCATAAAAGAACTAGAAAACTCAGCCCGTGTTGTATGTTTCAAACAAAATTCATCAAATCCTGTCGTTACAGCATCATAAGGACGTCCAAAATTATAGTAGAAAACACTATCCCCTTGACTAAAATAAGTATCGAAAATAACGTCAACAGCATTTTCCACAACAGGATCATCATCCCCCAAAACCCACAACAACTTAGTAGAACAATATTCAAAACAACGAGCAATATTAGCATCTCCCCCCACATTAATATCATTCCTGATAATATTAACATATTCTCGTTCTTCATCAGAAAACAGGTCACACACGGGCTGATCCGAATGATTATCTATCACATACAAAACCACACGGGAAGATAATTGAGGAAGTAACCTACGTACCTGTATTTGAATCTTCTCGGGCCTATTATATGTAGGAATATAAATTGATAATAACGGTGGATTATTCTCCATGCCATTCATATTTTCTAATTTTAAAAATTCGATACGCCCAAAAGAACATAATTAACGTGATAACACTATACCCTCCCGTCATACCCAAAATACCCAAATACCGACCTAACACAATGGTTGACAACGCACATAAACCACCGCCGACAACAGAATTTACCAAAAAAGGTTCTTTCTTATGACATCTCAAATAAGTAGCCCATGAACTGACCACTTGATTCAACAATATTGCCATCATCATGAACGTTAAGGGCAAATAACTCAAAAAACGATCTCCAATACTTATTCCTCCTACCGTGATATCAAAATAACGAACAACCCAAATAGTCAGAAACATAATAATCAACAAACAAGCATTGATAAAACTACTCTGCTTCAGTGTCTTATTGAATATCGAATCCAACTGAACAAATTGCCTTTTAGCAATCAATCCGGAATATAAAGGAACTTTCGTACTCATCCAACTGATTGACAATGCTTGTATTCCATTTAAAGCAGCCAAAGTCATTCCCATTTGGCCCGCTACCACAGCTCCTTCCGTTGCAAACAACACCGGATTAAACAATTGAAAAATAAAATATCCACTAATCCAACTTAAAGCTATCTTCCATTGATATGGAAATATCTCCTTTTTATAATCCACTCTTTCAACAACAGACTCTCTCCATACCCTTAAAAGCATTTGCCGAAAATCGCTAAAATAAATAGCAAAAATCAAAAATAGCCCCGTTATGATACAGTTAACCCCCAACACGTAAAGATGAAATCCGAATACCAACCCGCCACATATAACAAATAAGCCTATAGACTGCTGAAACAACCTGATTTTTGCTACATCTTTTACTTTACCCAACCCCTCTAGAAATGCAAGAATCGGAGCTAAAAGCAAATTTAAAGCTGTCCCAATAGCCAAAAGAATCCACGGCAACTGCCAAACAACCTGATCATCATTACCATATCGATAGAAAAAAACAAAACCTACAATGACTAAAATCAACAACAATATCCCTGCAAAACACAAATACCATTTTATACTAAAATGCAGCAAAGACGATAATCGTGATAAATACCTTCTCTCTCCAACAACAGATATAGGACTTTCCCAAGTCAAATGAGAATTTTCATGAGCCACATATTGAGTTATAATACCATTCAAACCTAATTCAAAAAAAACCTGAATAGCAACAATACTACCAAAAGTATAATAAAAACCTTGTTCTACCCCTGTTAAATACTTAGCAACAAAAACGATAGCAACAACTCCCCCTATAGCCTGAATAATTCTAGTACAAGAAGTAAAAAAAATAGATTTATCAATCCCTAACTTTATTTTTACTCTATCCAATAACTGTAAAATGCCCATATTCTTATAGCACCAATCCCGCTTGTTTCCTCAAATAGCTCTGTGAACCAGATAAATGATAGAATTGATCTTCTATTGCAATTCTTTTAATTTTAGGGAATCGATGAATTTCCCCTGTACAATACAAATCACTTATTACTTCTATTACTGCAGAACCAACACCACAACTTTTCTGATTTTCTTCCAAAATTGTAATATCTGAATAACGATTTGCAATATCTACCATTTGGCACTTATTCAACGGTTTAACAAATGGAATACTGTATATATCTACACCTTTTTCCTTGGCACTTTTTAAAGCATCACCTAAAATCGAACCACTCGACAGAATCACTTTTTCAGTTCCATCTGTTTTTAGCACGGGTAAAATATCTCCAATATTCAAATCTTGAACAAACTGTTCATGTATAACAACCTCCCCCGCTTTCCCCAAACGCAAGTACATAGGCCCATCATAATTCGCTGAAATCATAGTTATACACCTTGCTTCTATTGGATCACAGGGGGAACAAACAACTATATTAGGAATGGAACGCATCATTCCTAATTCTTCCGTTGCATGATGTGAAACCCCCTGACTTCCATAAGCATAACCTGCACCCACGGAAACTATTTTCACATTTCCTTTATAATAAGCAATATCATTTCGTATTTGCTCAATACATCGCAAAGTAGGAAAATTACCTATTGAATAAATATATACATTATATCCAACCATTGACAACCCAGCAGCAACACCAGCCATATTTTGCTCTGCAATTCCAACATTTTTAAATCGATCGGGAAATTCGTCAGCAAAAGGCTCTACTACATTATAGCCCAAATCTCCCACTAACAAAAAAATCTTATCGTTAATACGAGCCTCTTTCACTAATTGATCTATAAAAGCTGTTCTCATTTCAATTCCTCCATCGCTTGTTTTAATTGTACATCGTTGGGAGCCTTATAATGCCACATCAACTGATTTTCCATATAGCTAACACCCTTACCCTTAATTGTATTTCCAATAATCACGGTCGGCTTTTTATGCTCATTTTTAAATATGGAAAAAGCATCTGCAATCTCTTTGCAGTCGTGACCATCAATCTCAACCACCTTCCAATTAAATGCCTTAAATTTATCGGTCAGAGGAGCTAAATCAATAATATCTTTCACATTGCCCAAACTCTGTATTTTATTATAATCCACAATTAGACATAAATTAGACAGTCCATTCTGAGCAGCAAACATAATCGCCTCCCAATTAGATCCTTCGTTCAACTCTCCATCCCCAGTAAGGCAATACACATCAAAAGCAGTCTTGGAAGCAATACTACCTAATGCCAGACCTGCTGCAACAGGCAATCCATGTCCTAAACTACCGGACGAAACCTCTACACC
>NZ_JBCOSQ010000075.1:0-24744 GCF_040920905.1 Butyricimonas sp. RTP31003st1_G1_RTP31003_210430
GGGGGAGTTAGAGGGGGTAGTTTTAATGTCAGCGCATGCTGACATTGACAAAGCGCCCCGCCAGGGGTCCATTACCTTACAAACCTTATAAATTTTACAAACTTATTTAAATAGGGATTCCTCCCCTCGTTCCTTCTTCCGGATGGTAAAAGTAAGGTACGTGTTATTCAATATATCAATAGTCAGTAATTTCCCGGAAAGTACGCCGGGTTTCTCTAGTATGATTTTAATTGCCTCGTTCGCTTGAAGGGAACCGACAATTCCCGGTAATGCCCCGATGACACCCAGCGGTTGCGAGAAATTCTCGATCTCGTCATTGTACTCGAAAAGATCCCGGTAAGTGGGGCCGTTCTGGTAATTGAACACGGACACTTGCCCGCTGAACTCGCAAATGCTGCCGTAGACGAACGGTTTTCCCAGCTTCACGCAAGCGTCATTAATCAGGTAACGGGCGTGGAGATTATCTGTCGCGTCCATGACAATATCGTATTCGGGAATGATTTCCAGTGCGTTATCCAGTGATAACCGGGTAAAATATGGTGTAATCCGGGTGAATGGATTTAATTGTTTTAATTTCGTGGCGGCGACGGTGACTTTCGGAGTTCCCACGTGAGTCGTGTCGTATAATATTTGGCGTTGCAGGTTGGATTCCGAAACAACATCGTCGTCCATGATGCCGATATGGCCGATTCCTGCTGCCGTGAGGTAATATAATATAGGTGAGCCTAATCCCCCGGCTCCTACGACCAGTATGCTCGTTTCTTTAATTTTTTCTTGTCCTTGAATTCTAATGTCGTGTAGGATAATGTGTCGATTATAACGTTCTTGTTCTTGATTGGTCAGTGGCATCGGTAATGAAAATTCTAATTTATTCTACTCTTGTTACTTGCTTTCGTTAATGTGTTGTTTGACAAATCGGTTGACGGTGCAGATGGATACTTTGTATTTCTTGGCTATTTTCTTGTAAGGTACGCTGTTATCCATGAGTTCGATAATCTTCTCCTTGTTTTGTATCAACACGTTCAACTGCGGACAACTGCCATACGGGCGCCCCAGTTTTTTTCCCTCGGCCTTTCTTACCGCGAGAGCCTCTCTTGTCCGGATGGATATAAGATTACGTTCGATTTCCGCGACTAGCCCGAACGCGAATCCCAGGATTTTACTGTTCAGGTTATTCTCGAAAGTGTATCCTTCTTTCGTGCTATGAAGAACAATTTTACGTTGAATACAGGTATTGATGATATTCATGATGTCAATCAATGTCCTGCTCAATCGCGAAACTTCCGTGACGATAAGGCAATCACCTTCCTGCAAAGATTCCAGAAGATCGCCTAGTTTTCGGTCATTACTATGTACTTTTCCACTGACAACGTCATGATACCACTTGTCAATATCAAGTCCCCGGTGGGCTGCAAATTTCTTGATCTCCTCCTGCTGGTTTTCCAAATGTTGTTTGTTTGTGCTGACTCGCAAATATGCAACTACCATAATTAAAATGATTTTAGAGTATTAAAAAGACAAACGTAACAAAAGGAGAAGAATATTTATTGTTTTTCAAAAGTTAAAAGAAGTTATCAAACATATAATAATAAGGTTTGGCGGCTACCAAACCCTATTATTGTTAACTACATCCAAGCGTCCCAATCTTTCCACACGGGTTCATACCCTTGTGCTTTGATGGCCTCGACCATTTCTTGCGGGGTACGGTTATCGTTGATGGCAAATTGTTCCAGTTCCTTGTGGGGAACGACGTACCCGCCCGGCTCCGTGCTTGACCCGGCACTCATGGACGTGGCTCCCAAGTGCATCACGTGATCCCGGAATTCACGGCTTTCCCGCGTGGACACGGAGATTTCGGCTTGCTGGTCGAGCAAACGGTAGGCGCATATCAGTTGCACCATCTGCTTGTCGTTGATCGGGTCTTTCGGCATGAAGGCCCCGGCGTGTGGCCGCAGGCGGGGAAGAGAGATCGAGTACTTGGAACGCCAGTAGGTTCTTTCCAGGTATTTCAAGTGCAGGGCCGTGAAGAACGAGTCGGTGCGCCAGTCTTCCAGACCGAGCAATGCCCCGATACCCATTTTCTGAACCCCGGCCGTGCATACCCTGTCGGGAGTTTCCAAACGGTAGCGGTAATTTGCCTTCCGTCCCTTGGGGTGGTACTTGGGATATTGTTGTTCGTTATACGTTTCTTGGTACACGCATACGAAGCTCAATCCGGCCTCGTGTAACCGGGTGTAGTCGTCCGTGTCGAGAGGTTGCACTTCAAGGGCGATTTGCGAGAACTTGTCCCGTACCGCACGGATCACTTTTTCGTAGTAATCCACCGTGGTCACGGCAGGCGCCTCGCCCGACACGAGCAACAG
This sequence comes from Butyricimonas sp. RTP31003st1_G1_RTP31003_210430, assembly GCF_040920905.1. Taxonomy (NCBI): domain Bacteria; kingdom Pseudomonadati; phylum Bacteroidota; class Bacteroidia; order Bacteroidales; family Odoribacteraceae; genus Butyricimonas; species Butyricimonas sp. RTP31003st1_G1_RTP31003_210430. The sequence continues at coordinate 2,364 of NZ_JBCOSQ010000075.1, forward strand.
GTGCTTGAATCCCCACCCGGTAATGACGTCGGTTTCCGCCTGTACCTCTTCGAGAGTAAGCATTTTCCGGTGAATATCGTTATCGTGGTTGAAACCGCAGTACACGCAGAAATTCGTGCAGTAATTGGAAACGTACAGGGGAATGTACAACTGGATCGTGTTCCCGAATCTTTCCAGAGTCAGACGGTTAGCTTCCACGGCCATGTCCTCCAGCAACGGTGTTGCCGCCGGGGAGATCAACGCCATAAAATCATCTAACGTGCGATGCGGGTTATTGATTGCCGCGATAGCATCGTTTTTCGACTTATCCATGATGTTCTGTTTCACATCGTCCCAGTCGTAGGTTTTCAAGGTATCGTAAAATGAAGTCATTTACTTGATGTTTAAAAGTTTGTAAAGTTCATCAGGTTTATAAGGTTTTGTTTCGTGTGCTAACAACCCCCTCTAACTCCCCCTTACACAGGGGGAGGATGCGCTACATTGAAATATTGAAGCGACTTCTTGCGTTCGTTTCTCCCCCTGTGTAAGGGGGAGCCAGAGGGGGTTGTTAGCACACGAAACAAAACCTTATAAACCTGATGAACTCATTTAATCCAAAAATGCCGTTAACGGGGAGCTGGCCTGTGCGTGGCGGTATTGTTTGGCAAGTTTTGCCTCGAATGCCATGCGTCCGGCCTCCACGGCCAGTTTAAATGCCCGTCCCATTTCTACCGGGTTAGGCGATACGGCAATAGCGGTATTCACCAGCACTGCGGCAGCACCCATTTCCATGGCAGCGGCGGCGTGGGAGGGGGCCCCGATTCCGGCATCCACGATTACCGGGACGTTACTCTGTTCAATGATGATCTCCAGCAGGTCGCGAGTCACCAGTCCCTTGTTCGTGCCGATCGGTGCGCCTAGCGGCATTACGGTGGCGGCTCCGGCATTTTCAAGGTGTTTGCAAAGTACCGGGTCTGCTTGAATGTAGGGTAATACCACGAAACCCAGTTTAGCCAATTCCTCGGTCGCTTTCAAGGTTTCGATCGGGTCCGGCAACAGGTACTTGGGATCGGGATGTATTTCCAGTTTCAGCCAGTTCGTGCCGAGAGCCTCTCTCGCCAGTTGTGCAGCGAACACGGCCTCTTTGGCGGTTCTCACGCCGGAAGTATTGGGTAACAAGGTGATATGAGGTGCTTTCAGGTGAGCCAGAATATCATCGTCCTTACCGTCCATGTTCACGCGTTTCAGCGCGACGGTTACGAGTTGTGATTCGGATGCCAGGATGGCATCTTCCATCAGTTGATTCGACGCAAATTTACCGGTTCCGGTAAATAAGCGTGAGGTAAATTCTTTGTCTGCTATTTTTAAAGCCATACTAATTTTAGATTTTAGATTTTAGATTTTAGATTTTAGATTGAACTCCTCCGTCAGCTTCGCTGCCACCTCCTCTATAAACAGAGGAGGAGCTGGTTACTCTTCCCAAAGATGGTGAGTAACTTAACTCTCCCTCTGTTTATAGAGGGAGTACCCCGAAGGGGGGAGGGAGTTCTTTTATTTTCAATTGTTCCACCATTTTTCTCGTTTTCCCCGTTATATCCTCACTGTTTTTAAGCAGGGAAGAGAGGGCGATGCCCGTTACTCCTGTGTTTAGTATCGGTTGAATGTCATCCTCTCGGATGCCCCCGATGGCGTGGACGGGGAGATAGATGCCCTCTTCCCGGCAGGCCTCCATGATCTTCCGGTAGCCTTCGAGACCGAGGACCGGGCTGAGACGCTTTTTCGTCGAGGTGTACGTGAATGGTCCCAGACCGATGTAGTCTACCTGTTGACGAAAACGGGTCACCACGTCATCAAACGTGTTGCACGTTCCCCCGATAATCTTCGAGTAACCGAGAATCCGGCGTGCTTCGAGGGGATTCATGTCCTCTTTTCCCAAGTGTACCCCGTCGGCATCCAGTTCAAGGGCGATGTCCACGTTGTCATTGACAAGGAACAGGGCCCCGTGACGTTTACAAATCTCTTTCACGGTGCGTCCGACACGGATAAATTCTTCCCGGTCAGCCTCTTTCATCCGTAGTTGCACCCATCGACATCCTCCCTTGCACACGGCCTCCACCTGTTCGGGAATAGAAACTCCCTCCTTGTGGTCGGTGATGTATTGCAAAGGAATCCGGTACAAGTCAACTTCCGGGGCGGTGCTTTCCATACGGTTATGCATCCCCAGGTTCGTGTCGTTGGAGCGGATAAATCCCGCCACGTAGTGCTGCCCCAGCCGACAAGCGTCGGGGAGGGGATAGCCGAGCGTGAGATATGAGGCGATGGCCGAGGAGAGAACGCATCCCGTCCCGTGTTTCCCGTGTCTTGCCCGTGTTACCGAGAAGGTGTACACCTTGTCCGGGGTGACCAGTCGGTCGGAGGCCAGCGCCCCGTCATTATGACCGCCTTTCCAGAGGATATTGAGGTTCAGGCCGCGGGCCAGCGCTTGCAGGCTTTCCACGTCCGGGTGATTCCCGAAAAGTGTTTTCAGCTCGTCCGTGTTCGGGGTAATCAGGTATATCTCTCGAAGTATATCCTGCAACTGTGTTAAATTCTCCCCGTCATGGAACTGGAACCCGGCGCTGGCTTTCAGTATCGGGTCCCAGATAATCCTTACCTTGGGGAGAGCCGTCCGGAGATAGTTCACCACTTGTTCCAGCGTGTCGAAACTTTCGATCAACCCGATCTTGACGTAAGCGGGGCTGAACTCCCGGAACAGGACTTCGCATTGCCGGATGATCTCGTCCGGCGTGAGCCACTTCGTCCCGAGGTATGTGTTTTGATTCTGGAAGGTGATGGAACTGCTCGTTCCAAGTCCATATACCCGGCAACTTTCGAACGTCTTGATGTCAGCCGTCACCCCGGCCCCGGAACTTTGGTCGAATCCGGCAATACTTAGCACCTCGTCGGGCAAGATATTGGTGAAACGAGCAACGGCCTCCGACGGCTGTTCCCACACGTGTCCCAGCAAGGCGACCCCGCGGAATCCCATTTTCCGGCATTCCGCGACTTTTTCTGCGGTGATACCTCCCAAGGCGATCACGGGTATGCGTCTCTTTTGCAAGTTTTCCTTCAGGTATTCCGGGGCGAAGGCCGACGGGTATCCCTGTTTGGAAATACTGTCAAATACCGGGCTGAGAAAGACGTAGTTCGGCTCGAAAGGCAGAGCGTCGATTTCCTCGAAGGAGTGACACGACACGCTCACGTGGGCGAGTCGATCCCGTCCGGTGAACGTCCGTGCCTCGTTGTATTTCAGGTGAATCCCTCTTAACCCGAACTCTTCAGCCAGTTCGAAGTGGTCGTGCAGGACGACACGTTCTCGGAAATGCGGCCGGATACCCCGGATGTAATGTTCCAGCGTGTCCCGGTCTGCTCCCGGCTTTCGCAGGTGCAGCAAGTGCAAGCCGCTTTCAAAGAGTCTGTTCACGATATACTCTTCGTCAGGCAGGGTGTGGGGAGGAGTGATGATTACGATCATGTGTATGTGGTTTGTAAGATTTGTAAGGTTCATAAAGTTTATAAGGTTCTGCACGTGCTGACTACCCCTTACTAATTTTAGATTTAGGGATTTTAGATTCCAGCCACACAAGGCCAACGTTTTAACTACCCCCTCTAACTCCCCCTTACACAGGGGGAGGATGCGCTGCATTGTCACATTGGAGCGACTTCTCGCATCCGTTTCTCCCCCTGTGTAAGGGGGAGCCAGAGGGGGTAGTTTTAACATTCGTCAGCAATATAAGTTACCAAAGTACGTCATAGACCTTACGAACCTTATAAACCTTATGGACTTTATGAACTTTATTCTTCCTGTTCATTTATCTTTTTTCTCAACTTCTCGCTGGCACGCATGGAGCAGAAATGTTCCCCGCACATGGAGCAGAAATGAGCCTCTTTGTGTCCCTCGGCGGGTAACGTCTCGTCGTGGAAACGCAAGGCTTTTTCAGAATCCAGTGCGAGATGGAACTGGTCTTTCCATCGGAACTCGAAACGGGCCTTGCTCATGGCGTAATCCCGGTAGTAGGCGGCGGGGTGGCCTTTGGCAAGGTCGGCGGCGTGGGCGGCGAGTTTGAAGGTAATCACGCCTTCTTTCACGTCGTCCCGGTTCGGCAGCCCGAGGTGTTCCTTCTGGGTCACGTAGCAGAGCATGGATGTCCCGAACCAGCCGATCATGGCACCACCGATGGCGGAGGTGATGTGGTCGTAGCCGGGGGCGATGTCCGTCACGAGCGGTCCGAGGGTGTAGAACGGGGCCTCGTCACACCATTCCTGTTCCAGTCGCATATTTTCCCGGATTTTCTGCATCGGCACGTGTCCCGGTCCCTCGATGATCACTTGCACGTCATGCTTGGAAGCCACCCGGGCCAGTTCTCCCAGCGTTTTCAACTCGGCAAGTTGTGCTTCGTCGTTCGAGTCGGCGATGCAACCGGGACGCAACCCGTCACCGATGGATACCCCGACGTCATATTTGGCGAGAATCTCGCAGATGTCCTCGAAATGTTCGTACAAGAAACTTTCCCGCTTGTGGGTCGTACACCAGTGTGCCATGATGGCTCCCCCGCGGGACACGATTCCCGTGAGGCGTTTCAGCGTCAGCGGCACGTGGTGCCAGCGCAACCCAGCGTGGATCGTGAAGTAGTCCACGCCTTGCTCGGCTTGCTCGATGAGCGTGTCGCGGTAAATCTCCCACGTGAGGTCTTCCACCTTGCCCCGCACCTTTTCCAGTGCTTGGTACAATGGCACGGTTCCCACGGGTACGGGCGAGTTACGGATGATCCACTCGCGTGTCTCGTGGATGTTTTTCCCGGTCGACAGGTCCATGATCGTGTCGGCTCCCCAGCGGAAAGCCCACACGGCTTTTTCCACTTCCTCGGAAATAGACGAGGTGATGGGGGAGTTCCCGATGTTGGCGTTGATCTTCACGAGGAAGTTGCGCCCGATGATCATCGGCTCGCTCTCCGGGTGGTTGATATTCGCGGGGATGATGGCCCGCCCGGCGGCCACTTCCTGACGCACGAATTCCGGGGTGATATATTCCGGGAAGTTCGCGCCCAGCGGCTCGCCTTTCTCTTTCTTGTAGGCCTCCCGGATCTTGTCGACCATCTGGTTCTCGCGGATGGCGATGTATTCCATTTCCGGGGTGATGATTCCCTGACGGGCGTAGTACATCTGCGACACGCGGTGTCCCGGTTTCGCCACTCTCGGCGTGGTGTTCACGTGTTCGAAACGCAAGGCATCGAGCGAGCGATCATTTTGGCGCGCCCGGCCGTACTCGGAACTCAGTCCTTCCAGTTTCACGGTGTCATTCCGGTCGGCAATCCATTGTTCCCGGATCTTGGGCAGTCCCTTGTGCAAGTCCACCGTGTAGTTCGGGTCCGTGTAGGGTCCCGATGTATCGTAAACCACGACAGGCTCGTTTTCGATCTTCGTCCCGTCCGTGTCAACCGTGGGCGTGAGGTTAATCCGGCGCATCGGCACCTCGATGTCGAACATCTCACCCTTCACGTAAATCTTTTCCGACCCGGGTAGCGGGCCGCTTGAAATGGTAAATTCTTGGCTCATATCTTAATTAATTTACTAATTTTATCTTTCAACTTTTAGTTTTTAACTTTTATCTTTTCTTTCATCCTCCCTGTACTGCCTTGATGATGATAATTTTGCTACCATCTTGAAGCACGGTTTTTCCCCAGTCGGGACGGGGAATGACGTTGAAGTCTACGGCGATGGCAATGTTGCCTGTCGGGATGGCGTTGGCTTCCAGTACTTCGGGGAGTGTCGTGCCGGGGGCACATTCGAAGGATTTATCGTTTATAAATACTTGCATTGTATATAAATTTTTAATTTCCAACTACCCCCTCTAGCTCCCCCTTACACAGGGGGAGAAACGGACGCGAGAAACGCCGCAATGTTACAATGTAGCGTGTCCTCCCCCTGTGCAAGGGGGAGCCAGAGGGGGTAGTCCACTCTAAATTCTAAACTTTTTTTAATCTTCCGGGAAGTCTACAATGAAATCCAGCTTGTATTATAACTCTTTCCCTCCGCCGGCATTACCCGGATCAGGTTCATGGGTATAATCTCAGCCCGTTGTATTACCCTGCCTTCTCGTGGCAGGTAGAAGTGTCGGGAAAATCCCTCGCTTCTTAGGCACCCCTTCAGAATATCTCATGGCAAAGCTACGGATAAATTTTAATACCTGCAACGACAAGTATTAAAAAGTTACAGGAGATGCTACCCCTTAACTTGTGACTTCATCGGCTGATAGGATTTCCCACAAATGTTTTTTCATGTCCACGTGGCCGTTGGGACGGAAAGTGACCCCTTCGTTTTCGAGTAGCGTCCGTTGTTCGGTCCATCCCGGTGCGGTCTGTCCGGCACTGTTCACGACACGGTGGCAGGGGAGCGTCTTGTCGTCCGGGGATTGTGCCATTGCCCGGCCTACCCACCGGGCGTGTTGCGGTCGTCCCGCCAGCGCGGCGATCCTGCCGTAGGTGAGTACTTTTCCCCGCGGGATCTGCCGGGTGATCTCGTACACGTCGTTGAAAAATTCCCGTAATGTTTCGTCCATATTCAATTCTTGCTCCAGCGTAAAGGTATTAAATTTATCGGTAACAACAGCTCGTGCAGGCTCGTTTCGTGTCAGGGCATGAAGGTGGGAAATCAAGGAACGTGCGGGGGTATAAATAGAGCCTTTTTTCTTGACAAAAGTAAGAAATAATGGGATTCCTGCCAGTTCTCGTGTAAGATACTGGTTATCTTTACTGTAGGTTAACGTCACCTTCGGTAGTCATTCGGTAAGTGTTCGACAAGTGTTCGATAAGTGTTCGACAAGTGTTCGATAAGTGTTCGACAAGTATTCGATATAAAAGCGAACACTTACCATGCATGATTTGGTAATTTAACGAAAATTTAGTATATTTGTTGTTAAGGTGCCTTTAAGCATTGTTGGAGGATTACAGGAACGTTTAACAAGGAGGTGTTATGAAAAAGAAGAAAAAAATCACGCGGCCGGCCGGCAAGCGACCGGAAACCACCCGTTGCGACGGGGTGACCACGTACTACCGGAAAGGTAAAGTATGCCATTGCAGTAGCAAACGCTCCCCCGGGTCGAGCGAGGAACGTGACCGCCGCCGCATCGCCCGTACCTTGAACCAGCGCCAGCGGGCCAGCGTGTTCGCCCTCGTGTCGCGGCTCGTGAAAATCCTCATGCGAAAGCTGCAGGACTTCAACGCGTGGGTGTCCCTTGCGAAGACAACGAACATGACTCCTGCGAATCTCTGCCACAAGGTCAACGGCACCGCGTGCGACGAGAACGGCGTGGCGAATTTCCGCGCCTTCATATTCAGCGTCGGGTGGCTCGCCGTGCCGCTCTTCACCCGCGTCACCCGTCGCGGCTGGGAGATCACCATCGAGTGGCGACCCCACGGCGTCCCCAACGAGACGAGGGACAAGGACACGCTTGTCATCGGCTACTTCTACGATTCCTTGCCCGATGCGCCCCGCGTACTTCACTTGCCCAACGTCACCCGCGTCGGACGGGTAGCCACGTTCACGCTGCCCGATCCAGTGACGGCAACCGGCAAGCCCCTCTCCCCGGACGAGATCGTCCACCTTTATCCCTACGTGGCGGGTTCCGGGCAGGACGAGTTTTCCACTTCCGTCTATCTCCGTGTCGCCTGCGATGCCAACGAGATTCTAGGGTGAGATTGCGCCTTGAATGTTTTCCTAGTTTATAAGGTTTATAAACCTTATAAACCCTAAAATTCCGAGGTAAAGTGGAACACCAGTTTCTTGTAATTCACTTGCGCCATTTGCAGCATGTACTGTGATTCGGCGAGAAATACGTCACGGCCCCACTTGTCCTTGGCCATGTACTGTGCCTTGTGGAGACGGAAATCTTCCAGTTCCTTCGGGTCGAGAGCCTCGATCCAGCAAGCCTTGTAAAGGTTGATATTTTCCCAGCGACAGGCGGCGCTGTACTCGTGCAGCAAACGGTACTCGATAACCTCGAACTGGAGCGCACCTACGGTTCCAATAATCTTACGATTGTTGAACTGGTTCGTGAATAATTGAGCCACCCCCTCGTCCATGAGCTGGTCGATACCCTTGGCCAGTTGCTTGGATTTCATGGGGTCGGCGTTCTCGATGTATTTGAAGAGTTCTGGGGAGAAACTGGGAATACCCTTGAAATGAAGTTTCTCGCCTTCCGTCAGCGTGTCACCGATCTTGAAGTTACCCGTGTCGTGAAGACCCACGATGTCACCGGGGTACGCCTCGTCGATGATGGATTTCTTGGACGCCATGAACGCCGTGGGGGTGGAGAACTTGAGGTTTTTGCCCAGACCGACGTGCAGGTAGTTGGTGTTACGCCGGAACACGCCGGAACACACTTTCACGAAAGCGATACGGTCGCGGTGGTTGGGGTCCATGTTGGCGTGGATCTTGAAGACGAAACCGGTGAATTTCTCCTCGTCCGGTTGCACGAGACGCTCGTCCGTCTCGCGGGGAAGCGGGCTGGGAGCGATCTCGATGAAACAATCCAGCATCTCGCGGATACCGAAGTTGTTCAGTGCCGATCCGAAGAACACGGGGGCCAGTTGCCCGTCAAGGTACGCCTCCCGGTCGATGGCAGGGTACACTTCCCGAACGAGTTCGAGGTCTTCCCGCAGCTTGTCGGCCGAGCGCTCGCCGATATGCTCGTCGAGTTCGTCGGAATTGATGTCGTTGATCTCGATGCCATCCTGGATGGTCTGCACGCTTGCCGAGTAGAGGCAAAGGTTCTCGCGGTGTATGTTGTAAATGCCCTTGAACTGGTCGCCGTTACCGATAGGCCAGCTTAACGGGGTGACTTGTATTTGCAATTCTTTCTCGATCTCGTCCAGCAGGTCGAACGGGTCCTGACCGGGGCGGTCGAGCTTGTTGATAAACACGATGACCGGGGTTTTGCGCATCCGGCACACTTGCATCAACTTGCGGGTCTGCGTCTCCACGCCTTTCGCCGAGTCAACGACGATGATCACGCTGTCGCAGGCAGTCAGCACGCGGAACGTGTCCTCGGCGAAGTCCTGGTGACCGGGGGTGTCAAGAATGTTGATCTTCACGTCCTTGTACTCGAAACCCATGACGGAAGTGGCCACGGAGATCCCTCTTTGGCGCTCGATTTCCATGAAGTCGGAGGTGGCCGTTTTCTTGATCTTGTTCGACTTCACGGCTCCTGCCACGTGTATGGCGCCACCGAAAAGCAATAATTTCTCCGTTAAGGTCGTTTTACCCGCGTCGGGGTGACTGATGATACCGAACGTGCGTCGTTTTAATATTTCTTCCTTGAAACCCATGCTTATTACGTGTTTTTTTTAGCGGGTGCAAAGATAGTTTTTTTTTCGGAAAGTTTATAACGCTCGGGAATAAAGTCTATGGGGTTCACGACGGATATAAAGTATTTATGTATAGTTATTTAAATTAACTAGAGTTGTCCCGGGACTAGGAGACCCGGGATAACGTGAACCGTTTGTATCCTGTTACAGATCACTAAAGACAAGAGGGAGGGTCCAGATCTCGCCGCCTTCCTCTGCGCCCGTGTCACGACGTGTCTTGAAGAGTTTCGTTTTTTTCAAGGCTTTTGCTAGTGCGTGCAGGTCTTTGAGGGTGACATCCGGTGCATTCCTCAGGAAAAACCTAAATTCGAGGATGTTGCCTTTATCATCAAGCAATAGCATGATATGTACGCGATTCCCTTTCAATTCCTTGATTCGCTCGGTGGTAAACACGGAACGGAAGAAATCCAAGCGGTCTTTAGCTAGTTCTAAGTTGGAATGTTCGCGACATTTCATGGCCCAGCGAGCCTCATTGTTTGTCGAGTCTTCTACGATTTGTAGAGTGCGGTCGTACGTGTAAATCGTGTTCTCTATTTTTACTTTTGAACGTTTACCGAATTCCTGTTCCATGCGGTTTTTCTGTGCTAGAACGGATGCACAAATCGTAAGAATGGCAAGTAGTAGAATCGTCTTTTTCATAATATGTAATTTATTAATTGTATAAATATTCTAATAATCGAGCCCCGCAATGCTCTGGTATCCCATAAGAAGAGTTTTTTGTGGCAAAGTCTTCAAGAAAATCGTCATAAGTGAGGCCAGATATTCCTTCCATTATGGTATCGTAAACACGTGCCGTTACGTAGAATTGATCAAAGATTTTTAATAGCCAGTCCATGTACAATTTTCCGTATTGAGCACCTATTCCTCTCAAAGGAATACCGTCATTTAAACCTAAGCAGTCTTGGAAGAATTTTGCTTCAAATTCGATGTCAGCTTTAGATCTCCCGTAAATACCATCGTAAGCTAAATCTTGTATAAAATGTATGAATTCTTCAGGAAAAGCGTCATGAACAACATATTCATCTCGGAAATACATCATTTTGAATTTAGGTTCGTAAGCGGCAACAGAATTATAGTCATCTTGGTATATATAAATATATTGTATTCTCGTGTCATTTATAAGTATTAAATCATACATATATCTATATTCTTGAATAGACATTATTTCAGAAAGAATTTCATTTATAGGTTCTTGAAGAATTAATTCACAAGTATTTGAAATATCCCAATATAGGGTATAAGACCGAGATAGACTTTCATCGTTTTTTTCTATAATTTCTTCTTCGAAGGGGAACGAATTTTCATTGGAACATGAAAATACCCACGGTAGTAACAAAAGAATAATGATTTTTTTCATAGTTATTGGTTTATATTATCACGATAAAATTACAATCTTTTTTTAAAACGAATAAATAGAGAAAACAGGGTACAACGATTGCTATTTTTTATTCGATTCTTTGTAAAAAGAAGTTGCCTAACAAGTCTTTGGAGGAGATAGGTATCAATATCGTAGCTTTGCAGGTAATATCATAATATGACGCATTGTCCTGGGGACAGGGACAACGCATCACGTGTCAATCCTGTCATAGTTCGTCGAAGACGAGAGGGAGGACCCAGATCTCGCCGCCTTCCTCTGCTCCCGTGTCGTGGCGTGTCTTGAAGAGTTTCGTTTTCTTTAGGGCTTTCGCTAGCGTGTGCAGGTCATTGATGGTGATGTCCAGCGCTTTATACAGGAAAAACTTAAACTCGAGGATGTTGCCTTTGTCATCAAGCAATAGCTTGATATACACACGATTTCCTTTCAATTCCTTGATCCGTTCGGCAGTGAACACGGAACGGAAAAAAGTCGAACGATCGGTGGCTAGTTCCAAGTTAGAGTGTTCACGGCGTTTCATGACCCAGCGTGCCTCGTCATTCGTCGAGTCTTGTAAAATTTCTAGCGTGCGGTCGTATTTATAGACCGTGTTCTCGATCTTTATTTTTGAACGTTTATCTAGTTCCCGTTCCACGTTGTTTTTCTGTGCGAAAACGGAGGTGCCAGTCATAAGGATGGTAAATAGTAAAATTATCTTTTTCATGGTTATATGGTTTAAATTATTAATATAAATATTTTAATAGTTGAGGATCAAAATGCTCTGGTGTTCCATAAGAAGTGTTGGCTGCGGCAAAATCTTCAAGAAATTCATGATAGGTAAGACCAGATATTCCTTCCATTATAATATCATAAATAAATGCTGTTATGTAGAATTCGTCATAGATTTTTAATATCCACTTAGTGTATAAATCCCCATATTGATCCCCTGTTCCTCTTAAGACAGCACCATTATTTAAATTTAATAAATCTTGGAAGAATTTTGCCTCAAATTCGATGTCAGCTTTAGATCTCCCGTAAATACCATCGTAAGCTAAATCTTGTATAAAATGTATGAATTCTTCAGGAAAAGCGTCATGAACAACATATTCATCTCGAAAATACATCATTTTGAATTCTGGTTGATAAGCGGCAACAGAATTATGGTTGTCTTGGTATATATAAATATAGTTTATTTTCGTGTTATTTATAAGTATTAAATCATACATATATTCATATTCTGGAATATTCATTATTTCAGAAAGAATTTCATTTATAGGTTCTTGAAGAATTAATTCACAAGTATTTGAAATATCCCAATATAAGGTATAAGACCGAGATAGACTTTCATCGTTTTCTTCTATAATTTCTTCTTCGAAGGGGAATGAATTTTCATTGGAACATGAAAATACCCACGGTAGTAACAAAAGAATAATGATTTTTTCATAGTTATTGGTTTATATTATCATGATAAAATTACAATCTTCTTTTAAAACGAATAAATAGAGAAAACAGGGTACAACGATTGCTATTTTTTATTTGATTCTTTGTAAAAAGAAGTTGCCTAACAAGTCTTATGAAGTGGCTACAAGCTACACTTCCTCCAATTTCAGGGGGTACTTCATTTTGGAGGAGATAGGTATCAACTTGTAACCCAAAATTTGGCAGGGGTGAATTTTTACTTTCAATTCTTTATCGTAGCTTTGCATATAATATAAAAAGTAAGCTATGGAAAAGTATATAGGAGCGCACGTGAGTGCATCGGGAGGAGTGGAGAACGCGCCGTTGAACGCCCACGAGATCGGGGCGACGGCTTTTGCCTTGTTCACGAAGAACCAGCGGCAGTGGAAGGCGGCACCGCTGACGGCGGAGAGTATTGCGCTGTTCAAAGAACGCTGCGAGGAATTCGGGTACACGCCTCGACAGATATTGCCGCACGACAGTTATTTGATTAATCTCGGTAACCCGGACGCGGAGGCGTTGGAGAAGTCGCGGGAGGCTTTCCTCGACGAGATGCAGCGCTGCGAGCAGTTGGGGCTGGATCGGTTGAATTTTCACCCCGGCAGCACGTTGAAGAAGATCAGCGACGAGGAATGTCTGGCGCTGATCGCGGAGTCGATCAACTTGACGCTGGATAAGACCCGTGGCGTGACAGCGGTGATCGAGAACACGGCGGGACAGGGATCGAATCTTGGCTACACGTTCGAGCAGATCGCCTATATTATCGACCGGGTGGAGGACAAGAGTCGGGTGGGCGTCTGCATTGATACCTGTCATTCTTTTGCCGCGGGTTATGATTTGGCGACATCGGGAGGATTCACCGAGACGTTCGAGCATTTCGACAACGTGATCGGGTTCAAGTACCTGCGGGGTATGCACCTGAACGATGCCAAAAAAGAGCTGGGTTCACGGGTGGACCGCCACGATAGTTTGGGAAAAGGAACGTTGGGCATAGAGCCTTTCAAGTGGATCATGGAGGACGAACGTTTTGACGGTATTCCATTGATACTGGAAACGCCAGACGAGGCGTTGTGGCCGGAGGAAATACGGATGTTGAAGGGTTTCGTGAAATGATACCGGTGCGTGCGTCTGTGAAATGGTTGTTGACAGCGGTAGTTGTCCTTTCGGGGATGCCTCTCGTGGCACAAGTCTTGTCGGGGGAAGAGGGTATGCTTGAACGAGGAGGGAGCCTCCCCGGTGAGGTGAGCGTGGAGGCGCTTGTCGATAGCGTGACCCGGTGGGGACGGACGGAACGGGAGAAAGTGATCGTGCTGGCGGGATGGTTCCGTGAGTATATGGCGATTGACGCCGGGAAGTTCCTCACGGGAGGGCCGGACGGGGATTACCGCGAGGTGTTGAAGGAGAGGAAAGGAATTTGCGGGGATTTCACGGGGTTGTTCGGGGAGTTATGCAACAGGCTGGGGATCGAGAACGAGCGGGTGGAAGGGTACGTGGCGGAGGATGGTCGGGAGCGTGGAGAAACGTGTCAGCGGACGAATCACGTGTGGAACGCTGTGCGAGTGGCGGGAGAGTGGTGGCACGTCGATATGATGTGGGCCGTGGGAGCGTTGGGGAGAGATGCGGCGGGGGAATGGGTGTTCAGACGGCACTGGAACTCGGAATATGTGTTGACACGGGGAAAGCAATTTCTGACCACTCATATGCCGGCTGATCCGGCGTGGCAGTTGACCGACAGGCCGTACGCCATGGACGCTTTTATCGAGGGAAATTTGGCGGATGGCGAGCGGGGAGATTATTATAATTACACGGATAGTATTGCGGCTTTCCGGCGCTTGCCGAGGGATGAACGACAGATGCTTTTTGCCTGGCGGGCGAACCGTTTTAACCCGCGGAACAAGGAGGTGATGGCGGTGACGTACTATAACGAGGCGGTTTTCCTGTTGAATTATAACCGGAAGACGCGGGCCGTGTTGACCCGGGCGAGGGAGTATTTCAGGATTGCGGAAGAGTACGCTAGGGATTTGCCCGGCGTGAAAGAGAGTATTGACGAGGGACTCCGGAACGTGGAGGCTCTAATTAAATAGAGGATGAAAATATTACATACTTCAGACTGGCACCTTGGAAAGCGGTTGAATGACCGGGAGCGTGCCGGGGAGCAAGTGGCCGTGATGGACGAGATCGTGCGGGTGGCTGACGAGGAGGCCGCGGATGCGGTGATCGTGGCGGGGGACTTGTTCGACACGTTTAACCCACCCGTGGAGGCGATCGAGTTGCTTTACCGCACGTTGCATCGGTTGGCACGGGGTGGGCAGCGTTTGGTGGTGGCTATTGCCGGGAATCACGATTCACCGGACCGGGTGGATTCGCCCGACGTGTTGGCACGGGAGAGCGGGATTTTCTTTGCCGGGAACCCGATGATCGTGTCGCGGGAGACGCAAACGGAAGGCGGGGTGACGTTGGTCCGGTCGGACGAGGGGTTTGCCGAGTTCCGCTTACCGGGGTTCGATTACTCGTTGCGGGTGCTACTTACCCCTTACACGAACGGGCAACGGGCCAAGCGCTACATGGGTGCGGAGGATGCTGACGAGGGGTTGCGGGTTTTCCTGCGGGATCACTGGGCAGGGTTGGCCGACAAGTATTGCGACACGGAGGGGGTGAACCTGTTGGTGGCCCATCTTTTCATGGCGAGGGAGGGCGGTGAGTTGCCCGAAGAGCCGGAGGACGAGCGACCGATCAATATCGGTGGTGCCGATGTCGTCTATACTTCGTTGATTCCCCCCGCCATACAGTACGTTGCGCTGGGACACTTGCATCGCCGGCAAACGGTGGACACGGAGCCTTGTCCCGCAGTATATAGCGGCAGTCCCTTGAGTTACAGTTTCAGCGAGGCCGAGCAGGATAAATACGTGACGCTCGTGGACCTTGAACCGGGATGTCCGGCTCGTATCAGGAAGCGTCGGCTGATGAGCGGGCGTCCCTTGGTGCGTCGTCGTTTCGAGGGGGTGGAGGCTGCCTTGCAATGGCTTGCGGAACATCCCGATACGTGGGTGGAACTGACCGTTGCCACGGATACTTTCCTCACGGCGCAAGAAGTAAAATCCCTGCACGCCGCGCATGACGGTATTGTTTGTATCATCCCGGATGTGCGTGACGCTTCTCTCGTGAACGATCGAGTGGCTTCTATCCACGACTTGCGCTCGGACGTTAACGCCCTCTTTGCCGAGTACTTCCGCCAGCGCAAGGGACAGGAACCGAATGAAGAAATCAGGTCACTTTTCCGCGAAGCGTTGTCGATGGATGGCGATTCGAGGAAAAGTGACAGTTAAAAGATAAAAGTTAAAAACTAAAAGATGAAACTTTCTAAATTATCCCCCGTGTTTGTCTTCGGTAAGTTACAGGTTCTATCATTTTTAATTTTCAATTTCCTATGTTGCCCGTTAAATTAACCCTTGAAGGTATTTACTCCTACCGGGAGCGCCAGACGATAGATTTTACTCGATTGACGGAGGCCCGGTTGTTCGGGATATTCGGTCCGGTGGGGAGCGGAAAATCGACGATATTGGAGGCGATGATCTATGCCATTTACGGTACGATTGACCGTTTGAGTAATGACGTGAAATATAACGTGATGAACCTGCAATCCGACCGCCTGTTCGTGGACTTCGAGTTCTGGGCGGGAGAGGACGGACGATTGTACCGGGCGACGGTGGAGTGTAGGCGGAACAAGAAAAGGTTCGCTGACGTGAGTTCGCCGAAATACCTTTACCACGTGTGGGAGGGTGACGAGTGGTTGCCCTGTATGCGGGAAGAAGTGGTCGGGGCGATCGGGCTGACGGCACAGAATTTCAAGCGGGTGGTGATTATCCCGCAGGGGAAGTTTCAGGAGTTCCTGATGTTGCGGGACAAGGAGCGTACCGATATGATGATGGAGCTTTTCGGGGAACTCCGGCGCTACGATCTGGGTGGGCGGGTGGCTTACCTGGAGGGGGAGACGACCCGGCGGGTGATCGATTTGCGGGGACAACTCACGGGATTGGGCGAGGTGAACGGAGAGCAGTTGGCCGAGCGGAAACAGCGTTACGCGGCCTTGCAGGAAGAGATTGCCGGGGTGAAAAAAGAGATTCACGAGGGGCAGGAGCAAGTGGAGAAGGGGAAGAAAGTGAAACAACTCACCGACGAGCGGGTGGCACGACAGGAAGAGGAACGAAAGCTGTTGGAACGACGGCAGGCGATGGCGGGTTTGCAGGCTCGCGTGGACGAGTACGAGCGATGTTTGCAACAGTTCCAGCAACCGTTGAGCCGTCACGACGAGACGGGGCGGCGGTTGGCAGAGTCTGTACGGGTGCTGTCCGGTTACCGGGAGCAACTGACCGCTAAACAGGCCGAGCTTACCCGTTTCTCCGGGCAATTCTCTCAATTGAAACAGGCATACGAGGGACGGGATGTGTTGAAAGAGCGTGCCGGACAATTGGAACGGTTGCTGCATTTACGTACGATAAGCAAGGAGCAGGATGAATTGAAGGAGCGACACCGCAAGGGTGAAGAAATCGTGGTGGCGACGAGGCGGGAGATCGAGGAGTTGCAGGAGCGGTTACGAGAACAGAAAGAGAGGTTAGAGCAGTTAAACCAGTCGATTCCCGATATGAAGATGTTATCGGACATTCGGGAATGGTATAATATACAACAGCATCTCCGGGAAGAGTTGACCCGTTGGCAGGAGGAGTTAGTCGGGGTGGATAAGGAAATCGCCCGGGAGGAAGGGGAGGTGCGGATGGTGCAGGAGCAATATCCCGCGTTTGGGGCGTTACAGGCCATGACATACGAGGTGTTGCAGGAGGCTTGCCGGGAGAGGCAGGAACAACTTGCCGCCACCGTGCAAAAGATGCGGGAGGAGTGGTTACATTTAAGTACCCGCCAGCGATTGGTGGATTTTGCGAGGGAGTTGTCGGAGGGTGAACCTTGTCCCCTTTGCGGGGCCTTGTCGCATCCCGCACCCTTGCACGCCACGGAAGTCGAGGGGGAGTTGAAGGAGAAGGCCGACCGTGTTGCGGGCTTGGAGGAAGAAGGGAAGATGTTGGAACGGATGATGTCCCGTCTGGCCGTGATCGGGGAACGGTTGCGATCGGCAGGGGAACGGAAAGAACAAATCACCCGACAGCAGGCTGTTGTGCGGGAACGGTTACGGGAGCATCTGACCTGTTTCACGTGGGAAGGGTTTACTCCCGATAATATGCAGCACTTGACAGATGAGATGAACCGGGTGGCACTCTTGAATAAAGAGAAAGGGGAGCGGGAGACGGTATGCGGGAATACGGAGAAGAGCATCGAGCAGAAACGAGTGAATCTTGAAAAGTACGTCGCCCGTCTTGACGAAATCAGCCTGGAGATCGTGCAGCGGGATTCACAGGCCGAGTTGTTGCGGGAGCAGCAGGCCGGGTTCGATGAAAAGGAGTACGAGGGGTTGCCCGACACGGAAGTCGGTAAGGAGCTGGAAGGATGTAGGCAGCGTTTCGAGCAGGTCGGGCGGGATTATCAACGGGATGCCGCTCGGTTGCAGGTGATCGAGGCGGACTTCCGGAAGTGGGAAGGGAGCGTGGAGGAAAAAAGTAAGGAGGTGACCCGTTTGCAGCAGGAATTGGAAGAGGAAGTACAGGAACTGAATCGTTTGTTGAAAGATTCGGCTTATCCCGATCTGGCTGCGGTTCGGGAGGTGCTGGCCGCTAAGCTGGATTTGCCCGGGGTGCGGGGAGAGATTAACCGTTACCGGGAGCAGGTTCACGCCGTGCAGGTTCGGAAAGCGGAGTTGGAGGTGTTGCTTGCCGGGGTGTCTTATAACGAGGAAGAACACGTTGCGCTATGTCAACGGGTGGAGGCTGCGCTGGTACGGGAACGGGAGATGCTGGCAGAACAGGGAGCTTTAGGGAACCAGATCAAGGATATGGAAACCCGTGTGGCGGCCCGGGAGAAGATTGGGCGGGAGTTGGAAGGTTTGGAGTTGCGGTTGACGAATTTGCAGATGTTGAAGGGGTTGTTCCGGGGAAATGATTTCGTGAAGTTCGTTTCGTCGATTTACTTGCAGAATCTCTGTAACGCGGCGAACGAGCGTTTTTACCGGATGACCCGCCAGCGCTTGAAACTGGAGTTGAGCGAGGAAAATGATTTCGTGGTACGTGATTTCATGAACGAGGGACGGGTGAGGAGCGCCCGCACGCTTTCCGGGGGACAGGTGTTCCAAGCCTCGTTGTCTCTGGCACTGGCATTGACGGATAATATCCGCCATCTGACAGGGAGTAGCCAGAACTTTTTCTTTCTGGATGAGGGGTTCGGTTCGCTGGACCGGGAGTCGTTGAGTGTCGTTTTTGAAACCTTGAAATCTTTGCGGGCCGAGAACCGGGTGGTCGGGCTGATCTCCCATGTCGAGGAAATGCAGCAGGAGGTTCCGGCATGTTTATTCGTGGAGAACACGGTGGAGAGGGGAAGCGTGGTGATAATTGAAAATTGAAAATGAAAGAGTTCATAAGGTTTGTAAAGTTTGTAAGGTTCATAAAGTTTAATGGACCCCGCGGGCGCTTTACTGGCGGCAGCTTGAGCTGCCGATAAGCACAGTTCAAAGGACACCCGTCACTTTATTAACTTTATGGACCTTATGAACTTTATAAACTTAATTGAATATGGTAAAGGTCGGTTTGTTATCAGATACTCACGGGTGGTTGGACCCGAAGATCGTGGAGTTTTTCAAGGATTGTAACGAAGTGTGGCATTGCGGGGACATCGGGGACGTGGCGATTACGGATGCACTGGCGAAACGGTTCACGTTACACGCCGTGTACGGGAATATTGACGGGGGTATATTACGCCGGATATTCCCGGAAAAAGAGGTGTTTTATTGCGAGAACGTGAAAGTGGTCATCACTCATATCGGAGGTTACCCGGGGCATTATGACCGGAAGATTGCGGAGACGTTGCGGCGGGAACGCCCGCAGCTTTTCGTGTGCGGTCACTCGCATATTGCAAAAGTGAAGTATGATCAGGCGTTGGGATGCCTGCATATCAATCCGGGGGCAGCCGGGAAATTCGGGTTCCACACGGTACGGACTGCAGCCCGTTTCGAGATTAATGGGGAACGGATTGAAAACCTTGAATTGATCGAGTTGGAAAAATAAATAATTTAAGAGTCTGTTAGGACATTTAATGCTTTCTGTTTGTTACATTTGTGCAAATTACACGTAGAATAGGAAGAACATAAAGTATATAATAAAGTATGAAAAGAGTATTACTATCGGCGGTTGCATTGCTAATCGCCTGTTTGAGTTGGGAAAATGCTGACGCGCAACGAAAGCCCCGTGAGGTGCAGGAACAAGCGATTAAGTACCAGCGATTAATGCAAATGATTGATGCCGCTTACGTGGATACCGTGAATCTGAAGAAATTGACGGAAGATGCCATCGTGAAGGTACTGGCTGATTTGGACCCTCATTCCGTGTATATTTCCAAAGAAGAGGTTGAAGAAGCGAATGAACCGCTGGACGGGGGCTTTTTTGGGATCGGGATACAGTTTAACGTGCTTAACGATACGTTGCTGGTCGTGGATGTGGTTGCCGGGGGACCTTCCGAGAAGGTGGGCTTGCTGGCCGGAGACCGAATTATTGCCGTTGACGGGGAGAATATCGCCGGAATCGGGATTAGCAACACGGACGTGCGGAAACGGCTGAAAGGAGAGAAAGGGTCTATCGTGAAGGTGAAAGTGAAGAGAGGCGGTGAGATCATTGATTTCAATATCACACGTGACATGATTCCGATTTATAGCGTTGATGCCTCTTACATGATCGATAAGAATATTGGATATATCAAGATTGCCCGTTTTGCCGCAACCACGGTGGAAGAATTTGAAAAGGCCGTGACCGAATTGAAAGCGCAGGGTATGAAAGACCTGATTATCGACCTGCAAGGAAACGGGGGCGGTTACATGGGTGCCGCTATCGGTTTGGCCGATCATTTGCTTGACGGGGAGAAGTTGATCGTGTACACGGATAGTCCCGCTTTCGGGCGTATGGGCGAGTCGTCCACACCGGCCGGGTTGTTCCAAGACGGCCGGGTGGTCGTGTTGATTGACGGGAACTCGGCCTCTGCCAGCGAAATCGTGTCGGGAGCGGTGCAGGATTGGGACCGTGGGTTGATCGTGGGACGTCGTTCTTTCGGTAAGGGACTTGTGCAACGGCAGTTCCCGTTGACGGACGGTTCTATGGTTCGTCTGACGGTGTCGCATTACTTCACACCGTCGGGTCGGTGCATCCAGAAACCTTACAAGGGGAAGGATTATCAGGCCGAGGTGTTCGAACGGTATAATAGTGGCGAGATGTTCAGTGCCGATAGTATCGAGTTGACGGATTCCACGAAATATTACACGAAGAAGGATCATCGTCTGGTTTACGGTGGGGGTGGTATTATTCCTGACGTGTTTGTACCGATTGACACGGGGATCAATTACAGCTACTTTAATCGTTTGCTGGCAAAGGGCGTGATCAATGAATATGTGTTGAATTACGTGGACAAGAACCGGGAGTCGCTTAAAAAGAAATACCCGAAGTTCGAGATGTTCCAGAAGAATTTCCAGGTGACAAGTGATATGATTGATGAGATCGTGAAAAACGGCGAGAAACAAGGCGTGAAGAAGGATGAGAAACTTTTCACCCCGATCGTGCCGGAAATCAAGTTGTTCGTGAAGTCGCTGATTGCCCGTGATCTTTGGAATATGAACGAGTTGTACCGAATCTCCAACGAGGAGAACAAGATACTGAAAGCTGCCGTGAAGGCATTGCATGACGGGACGTATGGGAAGATTATCAAGTAACGGGACGTTACTTGATAAGTTGCAGGTTGGCAGGTTACAGGTTTCGGGGATTTGAATATTTGGGCCTCAACTTGTAACCTGTTAATTTGTAAGCGAACTAAAAAATGAGTTTTTAAGTTTGATCTTTTGGCCTGTTTTTTGTTGCAAATATTTATTAATGTTAACAGTTATGGCGTGTATAGGGTATTTTAACCTGTAACTTGTAACCTGTTAACTTGTAACCGAACTGAAAAACGAGTTTTTCAGTTCTACCATATTAACCTTAAATTTAGTGGAATGAAGAAGTTTTTATTAGTGGTGCTTGCCATGGTCATGTTAGGTAGCGTGCAGGCCCAAACGTCGTTTAAAAACAAGGTGGAAGGTTTAACCGGGACGGAATTCTATTTTGGTCCGAAGTTCGGGTTTAACGTGGCAAGTATCAGTGACGGTTTGAACAAGAGTAAGTTTAGTTTCCATCTAGGAGCTTTTGCCGAGTTTAAATTTAATGATCTTTTCGGTTTGCAGACGGAGTTGATCTATTCTCGTCAAGGAGATAAAGGAAAGTCCGGGGGTGTGAAGACATGGGCCCGCGTGAATTATTTGAATATTCCTGTTTTGGCTAAATTTTATGTTTGGGAAGGGGTTAGCGTTGATCTCGGGCCGCAACTGGGTTTTGCCTTGAATGGTAAGAATAAAACAAAATCCGGGGGAACGGAAGTGAAAACGGATATTGATCATTTAAACACGGTGGATTTGAGTTTTGCTATGGGGTTGTCTTACGATTTCAACATGGGATTGGTTGTTTCTGCCCGTTACAATTTGGGGTTGACGAACGTGATCGAGAAAGATAAATTCGGTGGTAATAACCAGAATCGGGTGTTCCAGTTATCAGCCGGTTGGAAATTCTAGGCGTTTACCGTGGAATATAGAAACTCGTAAGTTTCATGACGTGAGATAGATGAGTTTTACTGAAAAGACCGCACTTTGAATATTCAGGTGCGGTCTTTTTATTTAATATCGTGTTGTTGCTTGTAAGTCAACTAAAATAATTAATAAGACTGATTTTGAGGCTTGGAAGGTGTGATTTAGGTATGAAACTAGGGCTTGTTTCGAGTATTATTTAACGAAGGTTTATAGAGATCGTCCAAAACGACTTTTAGAAAGTCATGCTCGAAGAACAATTACTATCGTTTAACCATTGATTACAAACATATTAAACCTTATGACAACTTTTTTGGTAATTAAAAGAAAATAACTACATTTGTAATATCAAAAAAGGTTCGTTTAACGAATCAAAAAATGATAGTGTAAAGTGGTTGTCAGACCCGTAAAGTGGGGACTGGTTGCAGGGACTGT
>NZ_JBCOSQ010000076.1:0-24535 GCF_040920905.1 Butyricimonas sp. RTP31003st1_G1_RTP31003_210430
AATCAAAGCCTGTATTCAGAATCTCTCCGGAATTTCCCGTGTAACTTTCAAAACCATTACTCAACGGTAACGCCATATCCGTGATTGAATTATCCGTTAATTTACGATAGTAATTCGCCGTGATTGAAATTTTGCTTTCCCAGAAACCGAAATCAACCCCGACATTATGTTGATATGTATTTTGCCATTTCAAATCAGGATTTTCCAATCCCCTGATCGTAGCCGCAATTGAACCATGATACACGTTTCCATTACCAAAGGTATAAGTTCCTTGAGATTGCCACGGGGAAAAAGTCATTGAACCAGAACAACCAAACGAATATTTTAATCGCATATAATTTATAAAAGGTACATATTCTCTCATCCACACCTCGTTACTTACAGTCCATCCGGCTCCCAACGACCAAAATGGAGCGAAACGAGAATCAGAACCAAAAGAGGAGGCCCCATCGATACGATAAGACGCATCAAAGAAATAACGATTATCGTAATTATAATTTATTGTCCCCGTAAAACCAACAGCCCTAGATTTAGAGTCACTACTCGATGGACGATCTCCATAATATTTATGTCCATTTCCCAAACTATTCATCTCGTCATTCAGAAAACCTTCAACTGACATAGAACGACTTGTTGTGACACTCTCCCGAAATTCCATGTTAAATCCGGCAGAAAGAATATGCTTATCCCATTGTTTAAAATAATTCACAGTACCACCTATTGACCAACTGGAACTCTCAGTACTATTATAATCCCGTTGTCCTCGCTCTAAAATATCCTCTTTCCAAATCTGGTTGGAATGTTTAGACGACTGGTAATTATCAGAAGCCGAAAAGGTCTTGTTGAAACTAACATTAGCCGTTGCCTGCAAAGAAGTTATCGGCTTGTAAGTTATCGCCAAGTTATTCGTTATCCCGTTATATTTTGATTTTGAGAAACTACCAGAAAAAGCATCCCACAATGGATTGTCTACAGGACTCGTAAACAAAGCGGTACTTTCTGTTTCAAACTGTCTCACCACATACCCTTCTTTATCATAAGGCTCCCAATAAGGATTCATCTTCACATAACTAGAATAGGTCCCATACTGACTCTCTGATGAATTATTAATATTAAACGACATCGAATTATTCAATTGGAATTTTTCTCCTAGATAAGACAACGTCACAGAACCATTCAACGTGTTACGTTTAGATCCCTTCATTGCACCGACAACATTATTATAAGACAACCCCATACTATACCTGAAAAGAGCATCACCTCCACTAACTCCCAAATAATGATTCTGGCCAACTCCCACTTGCACGGGAATGGACTTCCAATCCGTATCGACACCTGCCAGTACTCTCTCAAGCTTTTTTGCATATGAATTCTTCAACTTCAGATCTTCTGTCGCCACACTATTCTCATACAACCCGGCATCCCATTCCAACTGTAACTTCCCGGCAGCATCCATCAAGTTATAACTGCTTAGACTTGGTATCTCCAAGTTCAAATTACCATTATAAGAAATCTTTAATTTCCCTTGCTCCGGCTGGACACTTTTTATCACTACAACCCCATTAGCTCCCCGCGACCCGTAAATTGCGGTGGCACTTGCATCTTTTAAAATCGTAATTGACTCGATCTCATCATTATTCAAGTCCATCACCCGTTCCAACGTGATCTCAAAACCATCCAGGATAAACAAGGGGGTACATAACTCCGCCCTCATATCCGTCTGTAAATCACTCACGCTCGGTATTGTGGAAACACCACGCAAACGAATCTCGGGTAACTTATTCGGGTCCGAACCAAAAGCATTGTTTTCAACAATCTGGAAAGAGGGATCAATATTAGACAATGATTTCAATATATTCCGATTCCCGGCAGCCTTCAATTCTTCCCGAGTAACTTTTACTGCAGCCCCCGTGAAACTTTCCTTCGGCTTGTTAAATATACCAGTTACCACGACCTCATCCATGGAAGTAACCTCTTCCTCCATCACCACGTTTAAAGGTTTACGATCCTTCACTGTCACAACTTTCTTTTTCATTCCAACGAAAGAAAACACCAGCCTCGTGTCAGGAGCTTCGGGTACTGAAATAGAGAATTTCCCATTAATATCTGTCGTCACCCCGACTGTCGTTCCTTCTAGAATAATTGTTACCCCCGGTAAAGAATTTCCCACCTTATCCTTCACAATCCCGGAATAAGTCACAGTTTTCTTGGGTACTTCCTTTTTCAATTTTGGAGAAATAATAACGTGTTTATCCTCGACCTTGTATCCCAGATCGGTTTTCGCCAGACACAAATCCAACACGTTCTCCAAAGATCCATTACTCACATTAACAGACACTTTCCCGACTTTTTCCAAAATCGTACTGCTATAAACAAACTCGTAACCAGTTTGCCTGGTAAGCTCGTCAAACACTTGTAAAAGTGTCACGTTATTCATTTTCAACGTCAAACGGACATCTTGACTGTACCCTTTCACAGGAATCAGCCACAGCCACAAGAACAAACAACAGTAAAAAATACTTTGTTTCGTATAAGATTTCCATCTTACACCAAAATGTTCATACTTTTTCATAACTTTGTTATGTTTTTACATTTATAATTGCCTCACCCAACTGTGAGACGTTATTAAATTGAACGGCAAGGAAGTATTAGGCGTACTTCCTTGTTTTATTTATCCATTGAAACCACTATCGTTTTACCTGAAATACTACATTTCACACACGTTGCCAATTCAATAATATGAAGTACATCATTTATATTTTCATACCTTGGAAATATTCCCGTAAACTTCATGTTTCGAATCGCATCATTACTCATAAATACATCAATATCATACCAACGCTCCAATTCGTTAAACACCTCTGGCAGTACTTGATCTTCAAAAGCGAAATCTCCGTTTTTCCAACTCACAATCGATTTTATTTTCACCTCGTGAACTTTAGGGCCATCTTTTTCCAGTACCCATTGTTGTCCCGGCCTTATCTTCATCGTCTCTCCCAAATATCCTACAGCAACACTTCCCTCAACCAAGGTGGTTTTGTATTCTTCCCCTGGATAGGCTCGTACATTAAACGATGTCCCCAACACCTTCACAACCACATCCCCCGTTCGTACCAGAAAAGGACGTGCTGAATCTTTTGATACCTCAAAATATACCTCACCTTCCACCCGCACTTCTCGTCGATCACTCCTGAATACAGCAGGAAACTGGATGCGACTGGAAGCATTCAACCATACCCGAGTTCCATCGGACAAGGTCAACTTGTACTCTCCCCCAACTGGCGTGAAGACGGTGTGCAGGGAAGGGTCGATCGGACTATCTTTAACGACAAGCCGGGTACTATCGCCAGCAACGAAAATCCGGGTTTCTCGCTCTACAATTTCCACTTGCATTGTATCTCTTAAATCTACATGTTCTCCATCACTCAAAACTAAAACAGCTTTACGTTCTCCAGGTACGATGGAATTTTTCTCTAATTTTACTAAAGGCACACTCTCTTTTTCCTGAAGAATAACCCATCTTCCCAGACAGACTCCGATCAACAAGACAAAGGTTGCCGCAATCGTGGCCACTCGACGAAACACACGCCGCTTATCAATCGTTCGTTTTGCCAGTATAAACCGACGAAATCCCCGCTCTTCGTCAAACCATTCATGTTCTACACGCTGTATATTTACAAATTCCTCACTCTCGAAAGTTCGGAATAATTCCCGATGCCGATCACTTTCCTCTATCCAATGCTCCACTTCTTCACGTTCTTCCGTGGAAACCTTTCCCGAGACATAAGCCTGAATCAATTTCGCTATCCGATAAACATTCTTCATAATTCTACCATCATTTTGAATATATAACAGGATGTCATTCTAAAAGTGTCAAAGAAACAATAAAAAAAATTGAACATTATAATATTAATTCTTGCACTTGTACTGCATGAAATATATCCTATCTTTGTTCACTCAAAGAAGACCAGAATAAAATGACAGACACGGGAAATCATAATATTTGGGTAAAACAACTTATCGAGGGTGACGAAGCTGCATACAAGATCTTTTTTAAAGAATACTACCAGATATTCGCACACTTCGCTTTTAAATACGTGAAAGACATTGATGTTGCAGAAGACATTGTCCACGATGTCATTCTAGATTTATACAGTAACAAACGAGATTTTACCAGTCTCAACAAACTCAAATCTTTTCTCTATCTCTCTATCAAAAACCGTTGTTTCAATTACATTGAACACGAAAACGCAAAACAAAATTACTTACAAGCAAGTACACTCCAGCAAGATGAAGATTATTTTCTGGACGCAATCATCGAAGAAGAGGTCTATTTTCTCATGCATAAAGCCATAAACGAACTTCCCGACCAGATACAAACAATATATGAACTTAGTTTAAAAGGAAAATCCAACGAGGAAATCGCTCGAGTTCTCAACTTATCACTCGATTCCGTGAAAAGCTACAAGAAACGGGGGAAACAAATATTAAAAGAAAAATTAAAAGGCCTCATCTGTTTCCTCTCCGTTACGCTATAATTCTTTTGTTATATATATCCCGCTCACCCATTGATTAGTCGACAACCGGGAATTCGATCGTCTCGCTTTCCTCGTTCCAACTCTCAATCGTAAAATTTCCGGGATCACCACCGGGTAATATTTTACCGACAACAATATTCAACGTGAGCCGCGTATTGGGAGATAACGTGGAAATCAATGATTTAGAAAGAGTATGCACGGAACCATCCGCCAAGGTGATAAACAACTCCAACAAAGGATTCGGGGCGGAAGGAAACAACATCACGGTAGGATTACTCATGATGGTGGCATCCTCAGAACGGGACAATTCGAATTTCACGGTTTTCGTCATGTTCTCCGCCTCGGCCGTGTAAAAATTCATCTTCTCGGCAATATTTCCAATATGAACGTTCACGCTTGTTATGCTGGAACTGAACGCACTATTATCCTCTTGTTTCAGTATTACCTTCAAACCGGCGGTAACCCGTGTAAGAGAAGCCGTCAAATCCTCCGTTCCAATATGTGCCGGTTTTATCGCGTGGACCAAATCATACACGGGCATATAAGTCCCGTCAGTATTGGGCCGCAAGCTAAAATAGAGTTTTGCCAGATCAGCTCCATTCGTTAACCCCGGGTGAGTAATTGCCGGAGAATTATAAATTGGCTCATCGTATTTGGGTGTCCCCCAATACACCATATTATACTCGCCGATAGGCAGGTGAAGTTCTCGGTTATTGTCCCCATACACGTCCCCCTCTGATATGACGTAATAACCATTAAATACCGTGAGCTTTCCATTTATGTAGTTACCATAGTAAATAGAGGTTTCATCCTTACACGGATATACCTCAAGAATCCCCGTGAAAGGATTCTGATTAAGCGGATCGGTTACCCGGGCTCTTATTTTAGGAGTAATTAATCCAGACGTTACCCCATAAGATCCCTCATCATCATTGTCTGAACATGCCGAAACTAAAGTCAGAAGACCAAGCATTACAATCATTAATTTCTTCATAGTACCTTATTTTAATTCGATTATCAACCAAAATACGGTCTATATACGAAATAAAACAGGTAAAAGTTTATGAAATCAACAAATCTCACTTAGTCTAAAATACCTCACCATCACTTACTCTTTTATCAACTTCAAATTCTTCACCCCGATCCGGGCTGCCAACCAAGCCGAGAACTGCTCTTCCTCCGAATCAGATAATTGTTGTCCGAACGCCACGATAGCAATATGTAACGTATCAGCACGTAAAGAATCCACTTGATTACGAATCACCCTGGATATAGCAAGACTTTTCACGGAAGGATAAAGAATCTTCACCTCGGGAGTAACCTGATGCCCGATCGTATCATATAACAGGTAAGAGTTCAACCTCTCACGCAACACGGAAATCTCTTCCTCTTGTGAGGCAATCCGCTGTTTATTCTGCATGTAGTAATCCTGTAACAACATATTACTAACGTCATTTTGCATCTCGGTATCCTCTTTTCCGAATCCCTGATGAATCACCAGAGGGACATCATGCAACCCGTAATGCAACATCTTTTCTTTCAACGACACGATCACTTCCTCTGATATTTCCTTACCAATCAATGATACTTCAATCCGACGTTCCGGATTCTCTGTTTTCACGTAACGATCCACCACCAACGTATTCGGAAAATTAAATTCATTTTTGATAAATCGACTGGCATTCGTCTCGAAGATATTCGTCTTCACCATATTGTAGGTGATATACACACTCGGAACCATCGTCAGGAAAATGATTGAGTACACGATACGGTGTACCTTCTTTTCCCGTTCCTTATCCATGAATTTCTTTTTCGAGAAATGCATCAACCGTACCCCTAAAGTCGTAGCAACCGCAATAAATACCGAATTGATCGTGAACAAATAGAATGCCCCGAAGAAATAACTCAGATTGCCGCTTGCCAACCCGAACCCGGCCGTACATAACGGCGGCATCAAGGCGGTAGCAATAGCCACTCCCGGAATCACGTTTCCTTTCAACTTCGTCGAAGACGCCACGATTCCCGCCATCCCACCAAAAAAAGCGATCAACACGTCATAGATCGTGGGGGTTGTCCGTGCTAGCAATTCCGAACGAGCTTCGTTCAAAGGCGATAACAAAAAATATAACGTAGACGTTAACACGCTGAATATAGTTGCGATCAGCAAATTACGGAAAGCCTTCTTGATCAGTTCAAAATCATTGATTCCAACTCCCAGACCGATCCCCATAATCGGCCCCATCAGCGGAGAAATTAACATGGCTCCGATAATCACGGCCGTCGAATTCGTGTTCAATCCCAAAGACGCAATAAACGTGGCAAAAATCAATACCCACAAATTTGTCCCCCGGAACACGATTCCCTTACGGATAGCCTCCACCGTATCTTCTTCCCGCTCCTGTTCATCTGACGGGTCCAAGATTTGACGCAAATACACCCGAAAACGCTGTAATAATATCATCATTCTTTAAATCTATACATCTACAAAAAGCTCAAAATAGCTCATATTCTTTAAATCTTCGCAAAAGTATAAAATCTATTACATATTCTTCCATTTTTTCCCATATATAAAAGAACTAACAATAAATGAAACGCCCCCAAGAGCTTATTATCAAGTTTCTTGGGGGCGACTTCATGCAAGAACAAAATTGTTCTTATATCATAATGAACTGTTATTTTATAATCTCAACAAGAACGCAACGATTCCAATCATCCTTGTCATAACGAGAACTAACTCCTTTATGATCTTTCACAATACGGTCTTTATTTATTCCATATTTACTAATAAACATATCTGCAACCGCATTTACTCGCTTTTCAGAAATAATCATATTTGCCTTCTCAGTTCCTCGTTTATCGGCAAAACCTGTCAAACGAACACGCACCTCGGGGTTCTCTTTCATAAATTGAACCAAGTTATAAACTCCAACCTCCTGAGTAGGATCAATTTTGTAACTGTTGAAAGCGAAGTTGATCGTTGTCGGTAAAGCCTTAAATACCACGTTCGTTTCAGTTGTTGGCACCTCTTGTTTTACCACTTTAACAACGGTATCCGGGGTACGGCTAATCAATTCTTTGATTCGTGCGTCTTGTGCTTTTGCTAAATTCTGAAGGTCTGCATACTGTTTCTGGCTAACAGCCTTTTTAAACGAACGATTCTTAAATCTGAAAGTAACTCCAACACTCAGATTACTAATCCCGTCATTAGGGAATCCGCCTCTGGTCACGAGATCATCATCCAAAATTATCCCACCATATTCCAAATTCAAATCAAAACGTTGAGATAACCGGAAACGAGCTTGAATACCAGCATTAATAGTAAAAGATTGATCACTACCGATAAAAGCACCACCTATTCCTGCAAAAGGTACCAAATCAAAGCAACGATTCTCATTGTAACGACCAAAGAAGTTTAACAAACCAAACATAAAGTCTCCATGAACAGCTCCATAATGTTTGTGCAACATCATTTTCCCATCATTTTGAAAACCATGTAAAGCACCTCCCAAACCTTGAACTCTCAATCCCCACCAAGGCGTAAACCATTTACCAACAGACAAGGCCGGCATAAAGGTTAATCGATCACCGAACTTTGCATCAGTAGACCCCTCAGCATAGAGGGTTTGAGCCCCTAAATTCAATGAAATAAACCAATTATCCCAAAATTTGTTGGTTTCAAATGATGTTTTATAACCCGGTAGTTTCTTTTCCTGATTATTCTGCGCAAACGTAGAAATGTGTAATACTACCAATAGTACTAAAAATACGATTTTTTTCATTTTGAAATAGTTAAAGTTTATATTGCAACCTTTCTCAAATAAATTTGGAGAAAAACGCCGCAAATGTATAAAAAAAATAATTACTGTATTTTATTATACACAAAATAACTACATCTTTATTTCCAATAATCTTAGAACGTGATCTTCAAGTTCACGGAAAAAGTACGTCCGAAACCGTAGAAAACCTTGGCCGTCTCTTTATCATGCCCGGCACCATCCTCCGCGTCAGCGATATACTCTTTATCCAAGAGATTATTCACGTTCGCAGAAACCATCACGCCAAGTACCTTACTCAACGGGAACCGATAGTTGATATTAGCATCCAAAACACCATATGCCGGCATCCTCCAAGGAGATTCAAATGCCTTTTCAGCTCCCAGATCATACCCCAAAGAAGGAGTAAATTTTGCATAATTCCGGGCGAAATGAGAATAATCCACTCCCACATGCGCCCCTTTCAAAAACTGATAACTTCCTCCCAATGCAAAAGTTGTCTGTGCGGAATTACCTACCCGCACATCCTTCATCTTTACTGTATTCTGAGCATGATCCTCTCCCCCGACCTGACTCACCGGGTCTCCATTTTTATCAACAGGTTCTCCTAATGAATTATAAGCATATCCTTTGCCATCCCCATCCCAATGCCAGTCTCCAATGGAAAACATCCCGGTAACCTTCAGATCTTTCAACGGACGTAACACGAAATCAACCTCAATCCCTTGATGTAACGCATCCAGTCCGGTCAGATTCACCCGTACCCGTTCCCCGTTCTTCTCAAAGAAATTAGCCATTGTCTTATCCATCCACGAAGTACGATACAAATTCACGTTGCCATCCAACCAAGATGAACGAAAACCGTACCCCAACTCAAAAGTAAACACCTTCTCGTTCACGGCATCCGGGTTCGTCTCGTTACTCACATCCTGCTGCAAAAATACTCCGCCTTGCATGTAAGGAGCCCGGGAGAAATACCCGATATTGGCAAACACGTTATGCTGATCTGTCAAGTTATAATTAGCTCCGGCTTTCACCGTACCTCCCAAGAAACTCTCCTTATCCGATTTCGCCTCATCTTTCGAATAATAAAAACGATCTTTCCGCCAATAAGTTATATTAGAAAGAGACCCGGAAACGAACACACTCAAAGCATCCCGGTTATATTCCCCTTGTGCGAAAAAACCTTCCTGCACCATGTAACCGTCATAATCCCGGTAAACAATATCCCCTTTCTTCAATTCCTTATTTTGCCACGTATAATCGTCCGCCTTGTATTTTACATTCATCCGACTATCGTCAATAAAATACCTTCCCCCGTACAAATCTACAATCTCGTTATAATGTTTCCCCTTGTAATAACGCAAATCGACACCCCCGTACACATCAAAATATTGTCCCAGTTTGGTCGTGTAGGTAGAAATCAAGCCATACCAATTATGCTCGTTCCGGCTCATAGCCATAATCATCTCCGAACCGATCACGCTTGCCGAATTTAAATTATAAACAGCCGTATAATTAAACGTCCCGTCTGCCGCCCTGAAATCGCCCGTTGTTGGCTCCCCTTTGGAAGTTCCGTACCAATCATATTTATGAGCCTTATTAGAACGTCCTCCATATCCGCCCCCTCGTCCTAAAGACAAGTAAAGTACACTGGACAAACTTGACTTTTCATTGATCTCCCAAAGGTGATTCAATGAAATTTGAGGCTTGTGATATTTATTATATGCCGAAACCTTCCGCACCTTCTCTTCCTTCCAATCCGCAAAACCATAGGACGGGTTATACTTCGTATCACCCAATTTTTCCCAAGCCTTGATCAGCATCTTATCATTCCGATTACGTTGATTATGCCATTGTGGAGCGCCAAGAGCAGTCAAGGACAATTCATGATTCTCTCCCAATTTCTTGGAAATATTAATAAAATAAGAATACCCCACGAAATCCGTTCCTTGTATATAACCATCTCCCCAAGTTCTTGCCCCCAAAATAGACATGGCCCATCCATTTTTTAACAAACCGGTAGAGAAGCTAAAAGCCACCTTATTATAACCGTCATTTCCCACCCCATATGAAATAGAGCCTCCGGCCTCTGCATTTGTCGTATTCGTCACGATATTGATAGAACCGCCAACAGACGGCACGGCAATCTTTGATGCCCCTAATCCCCGTTGTACCTGAATAAAACGGGTCACATCCGACAAACCTGCCCAGTTAGACCAATAGATTCCACCCCATTCCATCTCGTTCACGGGAACCCCGTTCACCATCACAGCTATATTCTCCGTCTCGAATCCCCGCAAATTAATCCGTCCATCTCCAAACGCTCCCCCCTCTTTCGTGGCATAAACACTCGGCAAAGATTTCAATATCTCCGGGAATTCCTGTGTTGAAAGTTTCTCCTCGATCTCTTTCGCCGTCACCACCGACAAGGCTACCGGAGTCTTCCGATCCACGGCTAAAGAACCACGCACCACCACATCCGACAAATTAATATACATCGGCAACATCCCCACGGTCCCCAGATCAACCTTTTTATCATCCACAACAACACTTTTTTTCACTTCCGAATAACCTACACACCGGAACACCAATATCACGGTTCCCGATTCTTCCACCTCCAATTCAAAATATCCTTCCGCATCCGTAGCACACCCAACACTCGTTCCCTCCACGCTCACGGTAGCCCCGATCAACACTTCTTTTGACTGAGAATCAACGACTCTACCCTTAATCACCTCTTTTGCCACAACATTCCACGACATACCTAACAGGAACATAGTCCCACAAATCACTTTTAACAACATACTACCCATAATACATTACTTTATGAAACACAACAAGACACAACAGGCATCTTTTAGTCTATTTAGTGTCGATCCCGTTGCGAAAGTAAGTATTTATTTACAACACACCTAATCATTTATTAAAACTTTTTACATTCCGGTAAATTTTAATCCAATCACATAAACGAGAATGCACCTTTAAATCCAATCACCTGAACAAAAAAGAGCCTTCCCTCTTTAAATTTACACGATACTACTCAAGTTTATTCATCAGTATTTCAAACCTTTTCCCATCTCACTTCTTTTGTAATCTTCAAAAATCGTATCATTTATCATTCAAACCTTCTTTTACTTGCTCAAGAAAAAATTCTGGATCAACCAACCCCTCTATCCGATGGCGAATACCCCCATCGGGATTCACGAGCAAACAGACCGGATAAAATTCCATGTTCCACTTCTTTGCCAATACAAGTCCCTCTCCCACCTTCATGTCATACTTCACGCACACGTAATTATCTTCTAGGCATTTTTTTATATCCTCTTTTTTTAGTATGTCATTCTCCATGCCATCACAAGGGGGACATGAATTTATTCGACAATAAACAAAAAGCATTCGCCCTTGCCTACTTGCCTCTTTCAACGCATCTTCGTAACTTAAATTCTGAAAATTCACCCCATCAAGAAGATCCCGCTTAAGCTTTTGGAAGAATCCGGCAACTTGTTCACGTCCATCACCAGAAACTAGCTCCAGATACCTGTTCTCCAAACGAATCATTCGTTTTAAATCCACTTTCGAAACCTTCTGCTCTATTGCCATGAAAGCCCTCATCACAAACCAAACCTTATTATTATCATTATCCCTCACATCCTCGGCAATCGAAATCAATTGATCGAGATCATTTGCCAAGCAAGCCTGATTTAATTCAATCGCATACCATAAAACCTCCTCATTAGTTATATCTACTCGGGCCAATTCCTCTTGGACTTGTTTTAACGTTTCTCCCGAAGTCCGTGTAGCAGCATTTAAAACTCCATCTATCGCCCGGAAAAAATTATCCATCAAATAACTATCTATTTGTTCTTTACCGACATTTTTATACAAAACATCCAAGTGGTCCAGCACAAACTTAAATCCCTCCGAACCGTAAACTTCTTTTTTCAAGATAGGCCAAAATTCTTTCTGCAACTTATCCTCATCATTCAACTCTACATTCAACTCCTCGAGAACTTTCCCGGACTTCATTTCCTCGTTCGCATCCAACAACGCAATTTGATACCTCACGAGTTCTTTCTTGTTTAACTTCCCCTTCTCGTATTTTTTATCCAGGTAATCAAGAGACGTCTTCTCATTTAACCCTCGTTCAACCTTCTCAATAAACATCTCAATCATACCGGTTCCTCCAACAATTTTATGTTGTAAAGTTCCATCCGGCCGAAGAATCAAAAAAGTCGGGTAAGCCTTCACTCCAAATTTTTCATTTAATTCCTTCCCTTCCCCCCGTTCCATATCAAACTTCACAGAAACAAACCTCGGATTGAAAAAATCACCCATACTTTTCTGCGGGAACACCGCTTGAGCCATGTATTTACAAGGACCACACCAACTCGTGTAACAATCCACGAACACGAATTTATTTTCCGCTTTCGCTTTCGCCAAAGCTTCATCAAAAGTAAGATCTTCAAAATTTACCCCCTCTTGAGCAAAAGTCGCCATATGAACCAATAACAAAACAATAATAAAAATAGAATTTTTCATAACTTCAATAGATTACATTTAAATGAAAGGAACTGCTATCACGAGCATATTCCTTTCAACTCTTGATACGATTATTCAAATATCACACGATGGTCACGAATCCCAAATAAACATCACCCAATGCTCGATTTATACAATTAACTTTTCTATAAATTCGTCTATTTCTGCTCTTTATAAATCATTTGTACAATCTCACCTGCAACGCCCCGTTCTTTCCATTTCAGAGACTTTGTTGCCACATCGTAACAATACACGCAACCTTTATACTCCTGATTTCCTGCCGCATCCAAAGCCACGTATAAATTTTTTTCCTGTGGGTCCAGCATCATGCCTTTAACAATATCCCCCTCTTCGCCCACCGTGTAATCCGAACTACCCGGAAAATTCCCATCCGACTCGAAATTATACCGGAAAATCTCATTCCCTTTTGAATAGTACAAAATGCTCTCTTTCTGACTCATGAGAAACACACTATTTTCCACGATATTTCCTTTCGTTTCTGGCCATACGGATTTCAACACATTATTTTTCGCATTCACATAAGCCACTTTCATTTGATTCGCAACATCTTTCATGATAATGATCCCCTCTCCATCATTCTTACTACTCAACATACCCAATACAGAAACGGCCTCAAGGTCATCATAAACCGGCATAACCATACCCCAATCTCCCGGAGCCAAAAATACCTTATTCCGTGTATCAAAAACCAGATAACTTGTTCCGGAATAAGAAGACGAAATAATAGCCTGATTTGCCAGATAAGCGTCGGGGAACATACCTCCCATCATCTCGTTGGTTATCCCCTGCTGAAAATTATTCAAAAAATCTTCTCCTTGACAATTCATATCGGCAATACGTCCTCCACCCAAAAATGTAATTGACCCTTCACCATTGGGCAACAGACGTTCTACCCTGGGTTCCGGACAATTAATCATATTCAGAATTTCCATAGAATTTGCCTCCACTTTAGCAATTTTCAACGGCTCCTCCGTAGCAATGTATATATAATTAATTTTCGCATTATAAAGAATAGATCTCGGGACATTTCCCAAAATCACACCCGGGTTATTAAACTGGTAAACTCCCTTCTCAAAAACGCTATCTTCTCCTTCTATATTCTTGAAAGAAACCATTGATTTTCCATCATGTGAACTTAGCACCACGATACCATCCTCGTAAGGATAAGGCACTTTCAGATTAAATGTTTTAAATATCGCCCCATCTTCATTATAGACTTTTAAACGACACAAAAAAGTCCCGCACGTTGTACATTCATACGTCAACACATTCGACGTAGACTTCACTTCATGATCTATCTGCCATTCATAAAAAAGAGGTTTATCTCTATTTTCCTGCTCTATATCAGGAGCATTCAACGTAAAAACATGCATCTTTTCCCCGACATAAACACTATCCAATGGATTCACGAAAGAAAGTCGGGAAATAGCATCTCCCCCCAAGTCCGATTGATCGTCAATACAAGAAACCAACGTGAATAAACCTAACAATATATATATCAACTTTTTCATAATTCACTCGTTTTTTATCCGTATATACTCTTTACTCGTAAGGCCAGAAAATATAAGGAGGGAACTCCATCCCGTACTCGGGATGCTCCTGAAAATATTCATACATCTCCTTAGCAACATTGATCAACTTCACCATTTTATAGGAATAATCATCCAAGGTGATCGGACCTCCCCAAATTTCTATCATTTTCTGGTACTTCTCCTTCTGGTAAGGCCCCCAGAAAATATCTTTAAGGCCAACCCACCATACCGGTTCGGCCAAATAATTACTGAAAGTGACTGTTGCACGAAGTCCCTCTTTTACCCCTAACTGGAAATCAGAACTTGTTTCCAGTTGCAAAACAACCCGAAAAACAGTATCTCGTTCATCCATAACATTCTCCCGGATAATCTCCACCGGAACATACCCGACAATAGAATCCTTGGGAATCGTGATTTCGGAAGGAATCGCCGTGTAAGCATCGTCCATAGCTGTTGTAGCTGTTAAATCCACTTTCACCTTTACTTTCATATCTGTATGTGCCGGTTCTCCTAGCATCTGAACCGGAACCTTCACCGTGTATCTGGTCATCTCCACTGGTTTATCTCCAAAAGCATAATGTAAGCTATCTAACGGAAAATACACCCGATACAAATTATCATAGAAACCATCATCACCATTTTCACTACACCCGGAAACCCAGACCCCAAGGCATATTACGAGAATATACAATATTTTTTTCATCGCTATATAAATTTACTTGTTAGTACCTCCAAATTCCTGTTCACTCTTTGGCCAAGGCAAAACGAACACATCAACAGACGGAAGAATCTCTTTATCATTTGCCGCGTTCATAAAACCGGAATTATCCCGTTTATAAGAAAAAAATACTTGTCCTTCACCCCAGAACTCACGGCAACGCTCCACGAGTAATTCCTTGTTGAATACATCTTGTGTCGGAAACCTGGATGTCTCCAAATCTTTCAAACCCCGACTATTCCGAACATCATTCAAATAACGTAGAGCCTTCTCTTTATCTTGTGGATAAATTGCCTCAGCCAGAATATAATACATTTCAGGAAGGCGAAGCAAACATACCCCTTGAAAATTATATGCTTGTTCATCCTTTTTCAATAGCCGGGTAAAAGCGTATTGCTGGGAAATCGACTCGTCCTCCGTGAAAAACTCCGTGTAACGCATATCTTTACTGTCCGCCTCAAAACTTCCCACCTCATAAATGGTACGCATTCCTTCCCGGACTCGCACGACACTGCCTGATCCTAGCGAACCTTTTAAAAACAGATCGTTATAAGGAGTGTACAACAAGTTGGAATAGAGTCCCCAAATTAATTCTCTATTGGCTCCATACCTCTTCACACCGGCAAAAACTTTCGAATCCGTTAACCAGAACTCCGGATGAGCAATAACTTTTTCAGCGTAATATGCCGCACTATCTAAATCTCCCTTATAATGAAAAACACGCGCCTTCAAAGCCCACACGGCATACTGGTTACAATGCTGATAACGTGTCCCCCGGTACACGGAAGTCGCTAAAGAATCCTTTACCAATTTATCGTTAACCAAAATCTTTTGAGCCTCGGTCAAATCATTCAGTACATTATCATAACATTCCTTCAACGTGTATATCCGCTTGTTCTTCAAGTCAAACGAATAGGAATAAGGAATCCCGCCTGCACCGGAATTTATCTTTATATTATCACAAAACAAACGCATAAGATCAAAATGCAAGAAAGCACGCAAAGCGTACGCCTCCCCCCGAATAACCGTGTAATCCGGATCTTTGCCCACCTCTTCTTTCTCCACGTTCTCGATCACATTATTCACGTACATAATACATTCATACGCCTTAGACCAAATCCCATCTACCGTTTCGGAAATAGCCTGATCCGTGTATTTAAAATTCGTGGCAGCATAAACATCCGCCATACCATTATAAGGATCGTAAAACAATTGCCCCACCTGATCTATAAAACCGTAACTCATCGCTTTCCCGTACAGGCTCGTTTGTGCCATCGAGGCATAAATACCATACATGGCGTCTCTATACCCTTGCACATCCTTGAACTGTTTGCCTTGTTCGACCGTACCTTTAGGTTGTACATCTAAAAAACTATTGCACCCACACAGACATACCAACAAGCAAAGCCCGAACAGCAACTTAGATTGTATATTTTCTCTTCTCATAACTTTCGTTTTAATTCATTCTTTTAAAATGCAGCACTTATAGAGAACTCAAAACTTCTCGCAAAAGGATAATCAAGCCCCCGTTCCTGCTTAATCGTGGACACCCGGAATATATCATTCATCAAAAATTCCACCCGTAGACGGTTCAAATACAATTTTCGACACAAATCCGGCATGAAGTCATAGGATAAACTCAAACTCTTCATGTTCAAGAAATATTCATCCCGGATAAAACGACTCGTAACATCAGGAATACTCTTATCAGCAATATCCTTATACTTCGTATGATCCCCCACTTGACTCCAACGACTGTAAAACACCCGTTTATCCGCATTACATTGAGGGTCGGCACCCTCCACCCGGGTAACCAAAGTCTGGTTATAAATCGTTGCACCCAAAGAATAATCAAACATCATGTTTAAAGAAAAACCCTTGTAAGTCAAATAACTGGCAAAAACACCAGACAAATCAGGATCAGAATCCCCGTACACCCGCTTATCCCAATAATTATACACGAAAGTCGGGTTCCCGTCCTTGTCTATAAAAATCTCCCGTCCGGTAGCCGGATCGATACCTCCCGACTTAACAGCCTTCACGGCACTGATAGA
The DNA here is from genome assembly GCF_040920905.1 of Butyricimonas sp. RTP31003st1_G1_RTP31003_210430. Lineage (NCBI taxonomy): Bacteria > Pseudomonadati > Bacteroidota > Bacteroidia > Bacteroidales > Odoribacteraceae > Butyricimonas > Butyricimonas sp. RTP31003st1_G1_RTP31003_210430. The sequence goes on from NZ_JBCOSQ010000076.1 coordinate 17,179, forward strand.
ATGTCCTTCCTCGTAGATAGGCGGCGGCATCCGTGACGCTTGGGTATTCAAAGAATCATTTAATATTTTCAACGAATTACTGATCTTCTTTATCTTATTCTTATTATGCTGCATCGTGACAGACAATGACCAGTTCCATTCTTTATTCGTCACGGCAACCACTCGCGCTTGTAACTCAATTCCCGAATTTGCCAATTTTCCCATATTCTCTTTAGCGGTAGGCATCCCGATTGAAGGAGCCTTCGTCACATCAAGCAAAAGATTATCCGTGATCTTATTATAATAATCCACGGTCATATCCAACCGATTACGAAAAAAAACAACATCAATTCCCACATTATAATTCAATGCCCGTTCCCATTTCAACTCCGGGTTTCCAATAGCCATTGGCACCGCACCAATACCTTTCCCGTAATCCAATTCCCCTCGATATTGATAGGTCGTCATTGCTTGATAAGGGGCAAAAGACGCATTCCCGGTATATCCCACGCTGGCTCTCAATTTCAAACGATCCGTTGATGAAGAGTGCATAAACTTTTCTTTATGAATATTCCATCCCGCACCGACACTCCAGAACGGAGCATAACGCTGATCCTCCCCAAATTTAGAATCTCCCTCGTAACGAATAGAGGCATCCAAAAAATAACGATCATCGTAAATTATATTCGCGTTCATAAACGCACCCATCGTACGGGAAATATTTTGTGATCCACCAGGTTTTTCACCTTCCGGATATTTTGTACTAAAAGCCGGATGTGCCAATTTATCCGAGAAAATCCCAACACCTACATACGAATTTGAATTACTCTCGGTCGACTGAATTGTTCCCCCACCAATCACACTCAACAACGTACCGACACCGAACATACGATTATAGGACAACATCAATCTCCCTTGATAATCCATGCTTTTCGTGTTAGAGATACTGATTTTTCCCGACTCCGAAGCAGATTTCCCCCTAAAATCATTCGATTCCGGGGAACGGAAAATTTCCGTATCATTCTTTGCTTTATTTAAAGAGAATGACCCTTCCACCCGAAAGTCCGGTAACACTTCCACCTTCAGATCCAAAATCGTATTCAAATAAAACTGTTCCCCTTTATTATAACTCCCCAATGATGCCTCGTACAAAGGATTGGGCGTGTTATAGCTCAACGTCCGATTCAAAGAACCATCAGCCAGATATACCGGATCATAAGGATTCAACTTCACGTATTCACCAAAAGTCCCATAAGGAGACTCTTCATTATTCACGGATGTAATAGTCGTCGTGTTCGACACGAATACCTTATCCTGTTTATTATACGAGAGCTTAAAACCCAATGAATACCTATCCCGGTTGGATTCTTTCATCACCCCTTGCTCCGTCCCATAGCGAGCGGTCAGACTATAACGTATATAATCATCTCCCCCGGCAGCATTAATGGAATGGTTATGTGAAACCGAATTACGTAAAGGCTTAGAAATCCAGTCCGTATTCACACCTTCCCGTACCCGCAAAAACTTCTCGTTATACAGCTCGTCTAACTCGTATTGATTACGACTTGTCCCCATGTACAATTTAGCCCTTTTCTCGTATTCCAGCTTTTCTGCCGCATTCAACAAATCATAGTCACTCAAATCCGGCATGGAAACCCGAAACGTCCCGCTATATGACACTCTCATTTTTCCCGCCTTCAAAGGCTTTGTCGTGATTACGATAACCCCTTTTGCCGCCTTAGCCCCATACAAGGCGGAAGCAGAGGCATCTTTCAGTACAGTCACGTTTTCCACGTCATTTATATCCATGTCAAAAACATAGTCCAAATCGACTTCCGCCCCATCCACAATAAAAGTCGGGACATTGGATGATCCCTCAAAACTACTTCTTCCCCGGATCAAAATTTCCGGCCTCGTGTTCGGGTCCGATCCCATCTCATTATTCGTAACGATCTGCATACCCGGCACAAAAGCAGCCAAGCTCTGTAACAGATTTTTAGTACCCACACTCAACAACTGTTCCCGCTTTACCGTCGTGGCCGCACCCGTGTAACTATTTTTCGACTTCGTTCCGAATCCGGTAATAATCACCTCTTCCAGTTCATCCACGTCCGGTTTCATCACGATGATCAAATCCTTCGTTTCCACACTTTTAATTTCCCGTTCCTGTGTCTTCATTCCCACAAAAGAAAACACCAGCACCACGCTATCCCTTTTCGAGAATTCAAACTTGAACTTCCCGCCCGCATCAGTAGCCGTTCCGATTGTCGTCCCTTTCAACGCAACAGTCACCCCGGGCAAAGGTATTCCACTCTCATCTTTCACCGTTCCGGTGATTTTCCATACCACCGGACGCTGCCCCTCTGTTTTAGGAGAAATCACGATCACATTATCCACGATGTGATAAACCAATGAAGTCCCTCTCAGTACACGTTCCAAGATTTCCGCCAGCGTTGCGTTTTTCACGGAAACCGACACGTTTACCCCGGTCACCTCATCATCATTGTAAAAGAATTCATAACCGGACTTCTCTCCCAGCTCATTTAAAACTTTTACCAAGCTTTCCGATTTTTTCTCCATGGATAACCTGACATTCTGTGCCACGCTTTCTGCGGACACCGAATAAATAGTAATTAGTAATAGAAAAAGACAGAGTTTCATAACCGTACAGATTTTTTTTAGGACAGACTTTTCCCCTGCCCTTACGTTTGGCTTTTTTTTCATAACTTTGTAAGGTTAAATTGTTTGTACTAGAATCAATTTTTCAGTTTATACAGGAAATGTTCGCTGCATTTCCTGTATTTTTTATTGTATCATGATTGTATGCTCTTTTATCTCGAATTTTATATCCGTAGTCATCTCTATCATTTTCAACACTTGAGATATATCCGCATATTTCGGTAATGACCCCGTGAACCGTTTCTGTTTCATAGATGAATTCGCGAAAAAGAAATCCACGTTATACCACCGGGATAACTTCCGAATCACCCCTTCCATATCCTCGCTGGCAAAAGTAAACCGATCCAGCCTCCACAGAGTATATAACTTAGTGTTTACCTCCCGGACGGTCATCTCGCCCCCTCGCAATAGCGCTTGTTTCCCGGGAGTCAACACAACCTTTTCCCCGTTCACCTTATCATTCACTTCAACCCGTCCCTCCACTAACGTTGCATGACAACTTTCCTCATCCTCGTACACCGATACGTTGAAAGAAGTTCCCAATACTTTCACATCCATATCCCGTGTCTCCACGATAAACGGGGCCGCCTCGTTCCGTGCCACTTGAAAATAGGCCTCTCCGGTTAATTGCACTCGACGCTCGTTACCAACAAAATGGGCAGGATATTTCAATTCGGAAGCACTATTCAACCAAATTTCCGTACCGTCATCCAGCACGATTTTGTACTCGCCCCCCTTCGGAATTCGTAACGTGTGCCATTCCGACATACTCGAAAGTGCGGATAAAGAATACTTCAAACTACCATCCTCTCTAATATTCAAGGTCTCCGTTCCCGTAATATTCAAACAGGTATCTTTCAGGCCCTGTAATACCACTTGTTGCCCCGTCTCTGTAATCAACACAGCCCGCATTCCCCCCTGCTCTATCCGGGCGATAGCGACTTGTTTTACTTCCGGTTGAGGAGAACCGGTCATTTGCCAATAAAGCAATCCTCCCACGAAAGCCACCACCACGGCAGCCACCGCTCCCCACACTTTCAACAGAGAACGTCCCTTCCGAACCGGTTCTTCCATCGCCTCCTTCAACTGTCCCCACCGCCGGGACGTGTCAAACGACACATACTCCCCGATCTCCCGTTGCAAAACATCCTTATCCCGCAACTCTTCCAATAACCTCTGATGCCGCTCGTTTTCATCCAGCCACACCCGAAGACGGCTCATTTCCTCTTCCGAAATGTCCTCCCGTAAATAAGACAGAATCAACTCATGTATGTCTTTTGTAACTTTCATATACCTGAATTTTACACCTTAAACACACTCAATCGACAAATAGGTGACAAGAGAATGAAAAAAATATCATCACGTACACGTAATACCACATAACCTCTAATGATCCCCTATAATAATAAATGCATGAAGACACCTTCTTACTTGCGAGAAAATTCTTTATCGTATGCCAAAATAGAATTTCAGTTTGAGTTATTTTTATTTATTGTTTGTTAAAATGGCGGCTATCATCGGGCAATAATGGGGCGAGTAGGCGGCGACAACGCCTAACTGTCACCCAACAGTCTAGTAACAGCCTAGTAATTCCCATAATTAAGATAAGATCATCCCCGGCAAAAGAGGAATCATAACAAAAAGACCTTCGTTACAAACCAGGAAAAAACATCCCTGCATAAACAAACAAATCACCTAATCTACCCCGTAAATAAGACTTTGCCCGTTGTTTCTGTGTTTTGATGGTATTCAACGATATATCCAACTCTTCGGCAATCTTCTTATCCTCCTGTCCATCCACGTAAGAACGTTTAAAAATCTCCTTGCACTTATCCGGCAGCTCATCAATTGCCCCAAAAAGTTCAGCCACCACTTCTGCCCGAATCTGCTGACAAAGAAAATAATCCTCATCCAACTCTTCCCGTTTCAGATTTCGATAATTCCGATCCCGAATCTCTAAATCCCGGAGATAATTTAAACACCGATGTTGCACGCTGTTATATAGAAAGGTTTTTATCGTTTTCAAGTTAGGGAACCCACCTCGGTCCATTTTCCAAAAGGAAAGGAAAACATCCTGCACAATGTCCTCCGCCTCCAAATGATCCCGCACAATACGAGCCGCAAAAAAGCATAGCGCTTTATGGAACGTCTCGAACAATCGCTGGAAAGCCTCCTGTTCCCCCTGCTCCAAACATTTCACAAACTCCGGTGACTGAATATCAATATTACACATCAAATCCCTATCTTAATTTGCTTATCGCACATTCCTATCAAAACCGCCAATAAATAGGATCACTCACAAAAATAAATATTATTTTATCAAATCAAAACAAATACTTCAAATATTAAAAAGAGCCGTCTTCCTTATGGGAGACAGCTCTTTTTCCTTTTTACTTATTCTCAGTAGATAACCTTATCTTAAATAACCTGACTTACTTTTCTTTTTACATTTACCTTTACTTCGGGAAGACTAACCGGTCCGAAGATCGTGTCCTGACTTGCTACTTTCTGTACCGGAGCAACTGCGGTAGTGTTTTCTACATTCTCTTGATCGGCATAAGCACATACGATTTTTTCAGCTTTAGCTTGGTTTAAACTACGTCCACCGATAAACACTGTAATTACAGCCACGAATACTATTATAATATACTTCATCATTTTATTTTATATTTAAAAATTAGACAACTATTTTTATTAACTCTCTTTATTTCGTTGTTATTGTCTTTCAACAATACAAAAGTACGACTCTTCCCCCTACCGGGAAAATTATCCAAGTTATACTTTAGTTGTCATAAGGTTAAATATATGTTAGGCTTAAAAAAGATAATCCTCTCTTTTATAATAATTAACCAAAGCGGATTTCCCCGTCTATCCAAGGAATGAAAGGGTATTTCATGCTCACAACAGGGCGTTAACGAAATCATAATTTACCCGCTCAAACCTCAAATTTTTAAGGGAAACAATTTATCTGGAAATTCTGATTTTATATACAACAGACATAAAAAAAAGAATGTAACGAGAGGCATTTTAGAGCCATTCGTTACATTCTACTACAATTTTTCGGGATACCCCGTACAATAACCATTATCGAACTTCCGATCCCGGTTTCACCTCTTTATCCGGTGAAACAAAGGAAAGCGTTCCATCGGCATTCTCGGCCATCAAGATCATTCCTTGTGACACGATACCTTTTAACGGTTTCGGTTCCAAGTTAACCAACACGCTGACTTGACGCCCGATCACCTCCTCCGGCGTGTAATGCTCGGCAATACCCGAAACAATCGTACGTTCGTCAATTCCCGTGTCCACGGTCAATTTCATCAACTTCTTGGTCTTAGCCACTTTCTCGGCAGCGATGATCTTACCTACCCGAATATCCATCTTCATGAAATCCTCGTACTGGATATTCTCCTTGGCAGGGACGGCCTTCACGGAAGCCATCTCGTTTGCCTTCTTGGTAGCCAACAATTTATCAATCTGAGCCTGTATTGTTGCATCCTCGATCTTCTCGAACAACAATCCGGCCTCACCTAATTCATGCCCGGCAGGAATCACGCCATCACCCATTTTAGCCCAATCAATCACGTCAATATTCATGAACTCACGTAATTTCTGAGAAGAGAAGGGCATGAACGGTTCCATCAACGTGGAAAGGTTAGCAGAAATCTGTAAACAGATATTCAGAATCGTCTTCACCCGTCCCTCGTCCGTCTTGATCACTTTCCAAGGTTCAGTATCTGCCAAATATTTATTACCCAAACGAGCCAGATTCATCGCCTCTTTCAATGCATCGCGGAAATGGAAGGTCTCCAGACTCTTCTCAACACGTTCCACGATTTGCGGAATTTCAGCCAAGACTTCTTTATCGTAATCCGTCAACTCGCCCCGTTCCGGTACCCGGTTGGCAAAATACTTTTGTGTCAACACCAACGTACGGTTAATGAAGTTTCCATAGATAGCCACCAACTCGCTGTTATTCCGGGTTTGGAAATCTTTCCAGGTAAAGTCATTATCTTTCGTTTCGGGAGCGTTTGCCGTCAACACGTAACGTAACACGTCCTGTTTACCGGGGAACTCCACGAGATACTCGTGCAACCATACCGCCCAGTTCCGGGAAGTGGAAATTTTATCTCCTTCCAAATTCAGGAACTCATTGGCCGGCACGTTATCCGGTAATATATAAGAACCATCGGCTTTCAACATGGCCGGGAAAATAATACAATGGAAAACAATGTTATCCTTCCCGATGAAATGAATCATCCGGGTTTCCGGGTCTTTCCAGTATTTTTCCCATTCCGGGGTCAGGTCTTTCGTGGCAGAGATATACCCGATCGGGGCATCAAACCACACGTAAAGCACTTTTCCCTCGGCTCCCTCGATTGGAACGGGTACTCCCCAATCCAAGTCACGGGTCACCGCACGAGGTTGCAAACCGTTGTCCAACCAAGATTTACATTGCCCGTAAACATTCGGTTTCCATTCTTTATGCTCTTCCAGAATCCACTCTTTCAACCAGCCTTCATACTGATCCAAAGGCAGATACCAGTGCTTTGTTTCTTTCAGTTCCGGTTTGTTTCCCGTGATCGCGGACACCGGATCAATCAAATCGGTAGCGTTCAAGCTAGTTCCACAAGCCTCACACTGATCCCCGTATGCCCGTTCGTTACCGCAATGAGGACATTTCCCCACGATATAACGG
>NZ_JBCOSQ010000077.1:0-21818 GCF_040920905.1 Butyricimonas sp. RTP31003st1_G1_RTP31003_210430
CCATGATCTTTAGCCGCTTTCAAATGATTCTCGGTATCGGCACGTCCGCCCCCATAAGCCGTGTTACATTCCACGATAGTTCCCTTCACTTTCTGCACCAAATCCTTGATCAAAGCCGGTTGCAGGAAATTATGCCCACCCGGTTCTCCCGTGGATAATTTCACGGCAACTTTTCCTGTTGCCTCCCGGCCTAAAGCCTCGTAAATCTTCACCAAATTCTCCGGGGAAATCTCCTTGAACATATACACTTTCGGTACATTAGTATTTCCATCGGATTTCTGTTCTTGCGCATTAGCGCAATTCATCCCTGTCACGGTTGACAACACGGAGAACAAAATCATACAAATATTCCTTCTCATTTTCATGATATTATGTATTACGATTTAAAATTTTATATTCACTCCCGCCATCACCGTTGCCTTAGGCATCGGGAATCCGGCGTTGATCTCGTATCTTTGAGCGAGTAGATTCTCTCCCTTCACCCAAACATCAAACCCATCCAGAACACGGAAAGACCCGCGTACATTCCATAACAGGAAATCCTCGGTTTCCTCCGGATCAAGTTCTTTATACAACCCGGCCACATATTGCAATCCGGTTGACACATTCCAACGTCCCTTTGAAAAAGCCGTTCCTACATAAAGTTTATGCTCCGGAGAGGCTAACACGGGAGTATCCATGTGCAAATAACTATAATTCGCATCCACGGACCAAGCGGGAACAATCCGGTAAGCCACCTGAGCCTCCACACCGGCATTCTCAATCTTTCCCGTGTTCACGTTCAAGGGACGCCCGTCTATCGGCATACGCATAATCAGGTTCTCCCCGTCAATATAGAAAACATTCACACCATATGACAATCGTCCATCCTGCAACCGCTGTGCAAATGAAAGTTCGTAACTCCACAACCTCTCCGGTTTCAGATCCGGGTTAGCCGGACGGAACATATACATTTCACGAATCGTCGGGTAACGGAATCCCTTGCTTGCCATCAACTTTACTTCGCTGTTTTCCGGCAAATGGAAAGAAAACCCGACCTGCGGAACCCATTCCGTCCCCACTTGCGAATGATGGTCAACACGGAGTCCCACGTCAAAAGTAAGCCAGTCACCCAAATTCTGCCGGAAATCAATATATCCTGCCACGTCATCCTGTGTTTTATCCGCTTGAGTATCTCGTTCTCCTGCTAACGTCTTATTCCAAGCCTCTCCCCCGAAATGGAAATAATCAAATCCCACGGTCAGGCGATTTCCCTCGAAAAGCTGTACACTCTGGTACCAAGAGACACCCAACATCAGGTCACGTGAATGAAACCGATAATCAAGAGGATCACCCCCTAAATTATAACCATCATTAATCCAATGTTTCCCCCAGTTATAAAAGAAACTCAACGTTCCCGACGTTTTCGCATAATGATTAGCCAAGGCAAAAGACGTCATTCCTCGTGTAATTCGCTGGTCGTTATCAAGTAATGGATTGGAAATTTCTCCCGGATTCGAGGCATCAAAATGAGTCAGATTCACATCGGCCCAGACATTCCACGCATCCGAAATCTCGTATCCGAATTTGGCATAGCCGCCATATTGTTCGAACTCCATATCCTTCCGATGGCCGTCCGTACGATTATAGGAACCACTGACAATACTTGTGAACCGCCCCTTCCGAATACGATTGGTAACCTCCGATTGCAACGTGTTATACGAACCGTACCCCACGTTAGCATGTGTCCGGATTCCATCCTGTTGCATCTTCCGGGTTACAATATTGATCACTCCCCCCATCGCATTCGACCCGTATAACACGGATGCCGGACCCCGCAGCACTTCTACACGTTCCGCCAGCAAAGACTGGTAAGCATCGGAAATCGGGTGTCCCATCAGTCCCATGTATTGCGGGTGTCCGTCAATTAACACGAGCATCCCCGTAGTCGGTAATCCCTCCTGCGGCACTCCCCCGATTCCCCGTAAACTCATTCCCCCGGCAGCCCCTCCGGATACCCCATATCCCATCAGCCCTCTGGAAGTCGTGAAAAGTCCCGGTATATACTCGGTCAAAAGAGGCAATAACGAGGGATCGTTACGATGTTCGATCTGTTCCCGGTTCACCACGGAAACCGTCATCGGCAAATGCCGCACGTCCGTCTCGTTCCGTGTTCCGGTAACAACAACCTCTTCTATGGTCACTTTTTTCTGCACCGATAAGCTATCAGGCACTTCCTCAGCCCGCAAGGAAACGAGCCCACCCAAAAATAGCACGGTAAATAGTATCTTTTTCATCCTCTATTATTTTGTTACGTTATTCATCGTATGTATAAAATCCTCTATCTGTTGCAGACACTCTTCTGCCGTGTGCATCCGGAAACAGCGAGTCTCCAACGGACACCAACCTGTTTGAGTACGATTAATAATATGAGGTACTTCCGACAAAAAATCCACCTTAATTCCGGATCGTTCCAAAAGCTCTCTGCCCGGGCTACTGATAACCCGGGCAAACACCTCATCCACGCCCCCCAAAGCCATCAAGGCGGCAGCAGCCTTGCCAATCACTTTATCCGCAATAAACGCTCCCCGAAGAAAATCCGGTTCCGTCTTCAACAACCGGTACAAATCCTGTACACCCCGCTCCCAGAACAACCGGGTCTCTCCCCCGTTATAAATCACGCAGGAACATTGTTCCGCATCCAAGCGCTCAATCAACACCTTTCGGTCCGTTTCAACCATCATACTCATTTTCTCTATTTAAAATACCCGTTCCTGTTTCAAATCCTCCACGAAATGATCAATTCGTTGCATCTCTTTCGGGATGTTAATTCCCTGCGGACAATGATGCACGCACTGGTCACAACCGATGCAATGACTGGCCTGTCGCAACCGGGGAACCGAACGGTCATACCCGATAAGGAATGCCCGCCGGGCCTTACGGTAATTCTCATCCTGTGACGAGGCAGGCACATTACCCTCGTTAATACACTTGTTATAGTGCAACAACACGGCCGGAATATCCAAACCGTAAGGACAAGGCATACAATATTTACAATCATTACAAGGGATAGTCGGGTATCGCAACATCAGTTGCGCCGTTTCCTCCAAAAACACCTTATCATCATCTGTCAACGGGTCCAGCGGTGAGAAAGTACGCAAGTTATCCTCTAGATGCTCCATGTAAGTCATCCCGCTCAAAACAGTCAATACCCCGGGAAACGAACCCGCAAAACGGAACGCCCACGAGGCCACGCTGGATTCAGGCTTACGCAATTTCAACGTGTTCGCCACATGAGTCGGCACATTCGAAAGACGGCCACCTAACAGGGGTTCCATGATAATAGCCGGAATGTTCAACTTTTGTAATTCCCCGTAAAGGTACTCGGCATCTGTATTCCGGGTATTCACCTCCTTCGCGTGTTTCCAGTCCACGTAATTCAACTGGATCTGCACGAAATCCCATTTTACCCGATCATGTATCGAGAGCAAGTAATCAAAGACTTTTATATCCCCGTGATAAGAGAATCCCAAGTTACGAATCCGCCCCGCCTCACGTTCTTCAAGCAGGAAATCTAACACACCGTTATTCACGTAACGGGCCTCGTATTCTGCCATCCCGTTTCCCATCCCAACCCCGTGCAGTAGCAGATAGTCGATGTAATCCACCTGCAATTCTTTAAACGAGTTGCGGTACATCGCGATAGAAGCCTCACGTGTCCACGTGGAAGGAGCGAAATTAGACAACTTGGTAGCAATAAAATACGTGTTGCGCGGATAACGTTTAAGGGCAATACCCGTGGCACGCTCGGAACGCCCCATACAATAAGCAGGAGATGTGTCGAAATAATTAACACCATGTGCAATAGCCGTATCCACTAACCGATTAATCGTCTCCTGATCCAAATCCGCATCAGGATTCCGTCCCGCCCCGCCACTCGTATCCGGCCAGCGCATACAACCATATCCCAGCAAGGAGACTTTATCACCCGTCCTCGGATGCGTCCGGTAAGTCATTTGATCTGTCGGGATTTCCCCTAGTGCCGAACGATTGCCCGACACGATATTATTTCTCGAATTACAACCCGCCAAACCGATCGTCGATGCAGCCGCACCAACCCCTAATCGCTTTAAAAATTCCCGGCGGTTTATCTCTTCTTTTCTATCTTTCTTTTCCATGTACTCGTAATTTTTAGATCGTTCTGTGCTGCTCGTGTCCTTCCACGTAAATGGCACTGAATGGACGTGCCGGACAAAGATTCTCGCAAGCCCCGCAACCGATACAACGTTCCACATTCACAACCGGAATCTTCAACGAATCCGCATCATCAGCATCGGAAGGAACCATCGTAATCGCTCCCGTCGGGCAATGCCGGGCACAGTTGCCACACTCTACTTTATCCCGAAGTGGCACACAATTTTTCTCTACCCACACGGCATGACCAATCTGCGTGGCCGACTTATCCGCCGGGGTAAGTTTCAAGATTGCTCCTGCCGGACATACCTCCGAACATTTCGTACATTCCGGTCGGCAATACCCTCTCTCGTATGACATTTCCGGCTGCATAAGCGTTTCCAACTTGGTAGAGGGACGTAACACCTGATTCGGGCATACCGAAACACAAAGCTGACAACCGGTACAACGTGTCCGCATATTACGTATCCCTTTGGCTCCCGGTGGTACAAGCGGTGTCGTCCGGGTAGGGACTTTCTTATCGAGAATAACAGCTAAACCGCCATCCACCTTTTTCTCCTGCGCCTTGACAGCCGAGGAAACAAGAACCAGTCCCATCCCGGTCAAGAAACTACGACGAGCATTATTTGTATTTCCCGTTTCGGAAGTTTCTTTTATCTCTTTTTTCCCAAACCGATATTTATAACTGATCGCACCATGCTTACAGGAATCAATACAATCCATACAAGTCACACAACGGCTATAATCAATCCGATGATCCTTGTAATTAATGCAAGCCGCCTTGCATTTACGGGAACATAAACTACAATTTGTACATTTCTCCGCATCAATCTCCGGACGAAACAAGGAATACCGGGAGAAGAATCCCAACACCGTACCTACCGGACAGACCGTGTTGCAATAGGTTCGACCATTTCGCCATGCCAGTACAACTAACACGACAAACGTGACTGCCGCAATAATAAACGTCGGCAAACTCTTCAGCCATACCGAAGTCTCGTAAAAAGCGTAGCTATCACTCCTTTCGGCAAAATAAGCCAACACGTTATTTCCCCACTGGTACACGGGAGCGAAAAGATTCGAAACGATTCGCCCGTAAGAACTATACGGAGCCAACAATGCCACCACCGAACCAATTCCGGCAATCATGGCAATAATAAACACTCCCAACATCCCGTACCGTAACCACGAAACCGCGGGAGAATAGGAAAAACGATATTTCTTTTTCTTTCGCCGTCCGCTAAACCAAGACACCACATCTTGAAACACACCCAACGGACAAATCACCGAACAATACACCCGTCCAAACACGAGCGTCAATACCACCCATAAAAGAATGACCCCGACATTCAAGGCCAGCACGGCCGGCAGGAACTGTATTTTCGCCAGCCATCCGAACCACGCATGTAATGTTCCCGTAAAATCGAGAAACAACAAGGTGATCAAGATAAAAAACACAAGGGCTACTATTAATCTGATTCTGCGTAGCATAAGCTGTTATTTTAGTTATTAAAACATTACAAAATTATGGAATGTTTACACTATAATTTGTACACGAATTACAGATTAAGATACCAAAATTACTGATTGAAATAATTTTTTGATTTACGATTTCAAATAAAACTCTTCATTTTCACCAATCAGCAAAATACAAAAAACACTTCCGGTTTCTAAATCCTTGTTGGAAAGAAACCAGAAGTGTTTATACTCTTTTGATAATATTTCCTTGTCTTATTCCGTCAACTCGTATTTCAATTCATACCCTTGTTCATCAATTGAAATACCCTCCGTCATCCAACGGGGAGCCGGGCTCTCTTTCAAATAATGATCAAAAAACTGCCGCATCCGCACTCCCCAATCTATCATGGCTGCCTCGCTATTCAAGGCATGGCTCTCTTCTTTATAGTTTAACAACCAAGCAGGACGTTGCAATCGTCTCATGGCCATAAAAAGATCCAACCCCTGAGCAAAAGGCACGGCATTATCTCCATCACAATGGAATATCAGCAAGGGAGTCTTGATTTTATCCGCATAAAATATAGGAGAATTACGAATATACATCTCCCGGTCCTCCCACAACGTCTTGCCCAATCGTCCCTGAGCATCTTCATAAACATACAACCGGGGCATTCCTCCCCCTCTCAGTGCCGTATAGGAAGAAATGGTGTTAGAAACAGCAGCTCCGGGACTGGCACAACGGAAAATATTTGTCCTTGTAACCAAATAAGCCACCTCATAGCCTCCCCAACTATGCCCGATAACACCAATATGATCTTTGTCCGCAATACCCTTATCAATCAACATCTGTACCCCACTTACCACTGAATTATAGCAACTCTCGGCAGGATCGCCAATCTTAAAATGTACATCCGGCATGAAAACCACATACCCGTTACTTACATAAGTTGGTACGTCTATTACCGAACTACTCAACTCCGGTAAACGATAACTGTATAACTCCTCTGTATGTCGTTCGTAGAACGTCACGATCACCGGATAGCGTTTATTGGGATCATACCCTTCCGGTAAAAACAGGATTCCATCATTTTCCCGGCCGTCAAAAGTCTTCCAACGTTCCAACCTTGCCGTTCCCCACAGGTAATTCGTCTGCTGCGGATTGGTATTTGTTATTCGGCGAGGATTCGTAAACTTCAGATTACTCCACCACAAATCCCCGTATTCACTAAAACTAGATTTACTCCAAACACAAGTTTTACCATCATCAGCCATCTTTACGATCCGGGCAGCATATTCCCCTTCCAGTAATTTATTAACTTTCCCGTTAGCTTCCAAAGCATACACACCTTTACTCTTTGTCCGGGTATTAAAACTACTTAGAATCGCTCCTTTCGTAAGATCATTTCCTTTCGCTTCAACTAAACGTAGCTCTAGATCATGTTTCCGACCATATTCACCTGTAAGCGAATAAGGCTGTTTATGGCCTGTCAAATCCACAACCCACATGTCATAACGATCATATAACACCAGACTCTTACCCTCATTTATCCATCCGGCATAACCATAGGCCGAAGGGGCTTTAGGCATATCATGTAATTCATCATACATCGGATAACCGATAGCAGAAGATATATCTTTCAACTCTCCCGAAACCATATCTATATTGTACCACGTCCGGGCCTCTACATCATACCACACAGCATACTTTCCGTTCGGACTCCAAACAGGAACATTTCGCACATTGGTCAATAACTTCGTCTGTTTTCCATCCGCCAAACGAATCAGATAAATATCTGAATTCAGTTCGTGCCTCCAATCAAATTGTGTAAGATAGGGAGTTGAAGAAGTCGCAAATATATAATCAAAATCCTTACTTTCAGGTATAACAAAAGCACTCATACCCGGATCAGATAACTTTACACATTCTTTGGAATCCACGTGATATATGAATTTGGGATAATCCATCGGATTAAAACCACCTCGGGCCGGTCTTTGCCTCCGATGAGACAATGGCTCGTTCCAACTCCATAATTCCAGTTCAAAACCCAGATCAGACTTTTTTCTTGGTGCCGGTCTCGGCATTTTTACCGGCTCTATCTCCAACATTATATCTCGTCCCCCGTTGAGTAAAGGATAAGGATTACGAGTCACCTTCATCCCTTCCGGAAGTCCTGTAATCTCTTCAAAGTTGACCACCACATGACAATCCGCAGGAGCTAAAGAAAACGAATAGAGCAGATCGGGATTATTCACCCGGGAAGAATCGGAAGCAACCGTGAAAGTACCAACTTCTCTCTCCTCATCAAACCATACCCGGCCAAAGAGATTTTTACCAGTCTTGAAAATATCTCGGGATTTCCCCTTTAAGTCCCGAACACGCAAAACAGTCTCGTCATCCCCTTTGTATTCATAAACAAGAGAACGTCTCCCATTAAAAAAAGTATAACTCCCAACCCGATCTATCTCGATCTTCTCCCCGGTTTCCACGTTCCACACGTACAAACGATTATAGGAAGTGTTCCCCTCATTCACGAACTCGGTATAAACAATCCAAGGAGAACTGACATCCACATTGGGAAAAGCCGTTTTATCCCAAACGATCTTTTTCCAATCTTTCAAACGCACGATAAAAGTAGAATCAACCGTTGTCCCCGTGGTATCAACGGGAGTTTTTTGTACCATTTTTACCCATTTCCCGTTATTGAAAAAGAAGAACTCTGAAACATTCTTCAAAGCAATTGTCCGATTCCGTTCCGCATCATATAGATACAACTCTGAATCCTGATTCCCAGCATCATAAAGATAAGCGTAGCGATAAGTTACCCATCTCCCGTCAGGAGACAAATTCGGTTCTCTCAACGTTCGCCATAATTTACATTCTTCCTGTTGCAATGCTTTTTTCTGCGCAAACAGTAAAGAAGGCAATGCAAGAAATAACAAAATACAAAATACGATTCGTTTCATCTCTACTACTTTTCAGCTTTCAACAACTCAATGACATAAGATATTTCATCAGCCAACTTACTGGGACTACCGCAATACCCTCCTGAAGTATAACGCATCACGCCATCTTTCAAAATTACTTTTCGCGGAATCCCCGAATCATTGAACATTTTGGCAAAGCGTGAGAACACGACATTGGCCGATTGACTCTTTTCATTATAATTGTCATACAACACATTGAACGTGAAATCATTTTTTGCAAAATACTCCTTAATCTTCTGTTTATATTTATCCCCGCTTTCCTGGGTAGCAATAAAATAAAATTCCACCTCTTTATCTTTAGCATATTTATCCACAGCCATTTGCATACCGGGGAAGGCCATCTTACACGGACCGCACCAAGTTGCCCAAAAATCAAGTACCACAATCTTTCCTTTCCAGTCTTTACTATTCACCTTTTTTCCCGTCATACTTTCTAACACGAAAGGTTCAACAGCTACATTCGTCAATCCCGCCTTGACCTCCTTTTTCATCTCTTCCAGTTCTTTCATGGACTTCAGCGACTGCACATATTCCTCGAAACCTTCAGACTTTCCATACTTTTCCGTATACACTTTTTTCAACATCTCCAACATAGCCGGAGTCACCACATTCTCTCGCACACACTCCTCCAACACGGAAAATATCTTCGATCTATTCCCGGTCTTTTCCAAAATTTGGATATAGGCCTCATTCAAGTCCGAATTGCTATACAATCCTTCTTTCGACAAGTTTTCAAAATAAGGAAGAGTCTCCTCGTATTTTTCCATCCGGGTCAACAAAAGAATATGACTTGTCAGTTTATCATCAAGCTGGCGACGAGCAATTTCCCTCGCCTGCCCCGGAGTATATCTGACATCCTCCATAAAAGAAAGATCACCTTGTTTCTTCATCATCTCTTCTATCATTGCGGTAGATAAAGGATAAATGACCTCATCAGGACTTAATTTCAACTTAAACATCCGGAAAATATTCCAACGATACACCTCATTCAATGTCTGGAAATTCATTTGATCAAACCAAGAGGCAAATCCCTCGTAATCGTGCTTGGCAAACAAAGCCTCTTCCAAAACACGGAATGTACTGTAATAAATAAAAGCATGTTGCCCCTGTTCCGGGTGCTTACGCCATTCACTGATCGGGAAGTCAGCCAAAAACTTGCGGGTTGAATCCAGTTTCACGTCATCCAGCGGCATTTGCTCGATAGTCTTAAAAGTCTTAAAGCGAGCCGCTGCACCGTGAGGATAATTAGCAAGAATCATTTGTTCCAGCGAATCGGCTTTTTCCGTATCTCGTAATTCAAAACGGTAAAGATCCCTAGCCCACAAATATTGTTGTTCACCCAAGCCGGGGATACTCAAAAACTGAGTAATATACCGACGAGCCGCATCCGAATATTGGTCTCCACTTCTCAATTTCACCATCGCCATAAAACAGTCGAACATTTTCGGCATATTCTGCGGGAAGTATTCCAACTCTTTATACATCCACATTTCCACCGCCTCATCAGAAATATCGTACTGATTAAAATACCCCATCACACCTTTCCCCAAAGAAGGTTTACGAAATATAGCCCAAGCCAGTCTTCCTCCGGGAAGTTGTTGTCCATTCTGGTCAAGGGTTACCCACATGAAACCCTTATCATCATTATTATCCGCAACACCCATATCATTCACATCCTTCGGGACAAACTTAAAGGCAACAAAAGCGCAATTTCTCGGTACATAAAAATTCCCATACCAAATTCCCTTGTATTCGCTCAAATCCACATCTGCCACTTCCCAACAATAATCATTATACATATAGGCAACTCCGGTAATAGCCTCCTTTCCGACCAACGGTCCTCCCGTCGGATCATATTGTATTTCCAACCGAGTTCCTGCCACAGGACTCCCCGTAAAACCGGATAAACGAGACTTTTCTTCTTGCCCTAACACGTTCACGGCAAGACCACATAACAGCATTACAATAATTACGAACTTATTCCTCATAGTAATAAATTTTGGACATAAAATTCCAAGGGCTATTATAAAGCCCCGGAATATATCAATTTCAAATTCAAATGTTTATTTACTTGCTTGATTCCCGATCGCGTGCAGATCGATATTATACTTTGTTTTAAAATAATCCAACACGATCTCGTATTTTTGTTTTATCAGGTAAGTACGTTTATAGGTTCCGCTACTTTGATCCCATTCTGCACTGACATCAAAACTATCAGATAACGCCCAAGCCTTAAACTCATCCTCGCTCATGATTGTCAAATACTTCACGTAAAGCCCGAAATCATAATTCACATCAATATTTTTATAATATTCCAAGAACCCACAACCATTATACCCCCATTGTCCTTGATTCTCGGTATTTGACGAGTTATTAAACAAATCAGAAAATTCTGTCGGAATCTCTATTTTATCACGAGAAGCCGCATACACGATCAAAGATTTTGTAATCTCCCCGGTCGCATTTAATTTCTCATTTTCAGTCAATTGATCGAACTTTTCACTCGTATAACCGAATGCAATATGATTTAAACCACTTGCAGCTGCATGATACGTGGTATCATACACTTTCACACTCCCCCATTCTTGTGTTTCTTCATCATACACGTAATCGTATCTTTCGGTTACACTATATATTTCCGAGGCCAATAACACTCTTAAAGGTAATATTTTCCGTAAGAAATCTTCATCCCATATAGCAAAACTATTCTCTGTTATAAAATGAAAAGCCTTGTCAGCATACGCCTCATCCGCTTGAACCGAATAATAGGGAATATATTCCGTCACATTCCAACGAAAATCCGATTCCTTATATTTATACAAAAATTGTACGTTATATTTCTCGTAATAAGCAAGAAATTCCTGATCATAATCCGCATTCCCTTGGGGAAATTCATAAAAAGTCTGAGGTTCCGAAGGAGTTAAATCTTTTTCCCCACAGGCAAAAAATAAACCTGTAAAAATCAACAGTATAAACAGTATATTATTTTTCATAGTACTTCAATTTATCAATTGGTTCCAATTCGATCCGTAGCTAATTCATTCTGTACCAATTTAGAATTCCGATCTAAAACATCCTGCGAAATCGGTAAGGTATATCCAGGATCTTTTTCCTGTAACACGTATGTTGTCCGCTGTCCATTTTCACTAACCCACGTATGTTCAATTCTAGGCATCCCGTAACGACGAAGATCAAACCAGCGATGTCCTTCCATAAAAAGTTCACGACGACGTTCCAACTTACACAAGTTTTCCAAATCATCAGCCGTACTCAACGTGTAATTCGAATAATTTGTAAACCGGTTTTCCCGCAATTTATTTAGATCATTTACAGCTAATTGACCACATTCAGCAGCTCCCGCTTTATATTTCTCCATATATGCCT
Source organism: Butyricimonas sp. RTP31003st1_G1_RTP31003_210430 (assembly GCF_040920905.1). Lineage (NCBI taxonomy): Bacteria > Pseudomonadati > Bacteroidota > Bacteroidia > Bacteroidales > Odoribacteraceae > Butyricimonas > Butyricimonas sp. RTP31003st1_G1_RTP31003_210430. The sequence continues at coordinate 12,001 of NZ_JBCOSQ010000077.1, forward strand.
CTGCCCGGTTCAAATAAAGTTCAGCCGTTCTCCACACGTACCCTCTTTCCGCAACCCCGTGTTTATACTCTTGATAAGGATAAATATAACCGCTTGCCGTGGCCTTAAAATACATCCCGTTACGACTATCATTCGGTTCTGAAAAACTACTCACCAAATCCGTAGACAGGCATACAGGCGTTCCCATGAATCCCATCCGTCCGGGCATACTTCCAAAGACAAAAATAGTTTCCGGGAAACTGGAAGAAACGACCGGATTCGTAGAATTCGTGGGATAATTCACATTCGTGTAAGCATAAGTCGGTAAATAAACCAAATCCGGAGCCCCTGCAAGAGCCTGGGTGGCATGTTCAATCACTTTATCCCATTCCTCCATGTACAGATAAATACGGGAGGCAATCAAATGCGCAGAAACATAATTGATCCGGTAAACCCCATTATTTGTTTTATTCTGATCCAACAATGACACAGCCCGCTCAATATCCGCTGTAATCTGTTTGTAAACATCTGCCACCGAACTACGAGCAATTCCTTCATCCCGAATTTCGGATTTCGTGACCAAAGATACTCCTAAACGCTGGTCGGGAGTTGAACGGGAATCGTTGTAAGGAGTTGCAAAGATATTCACCAACTGCAAATAATAATACGCCCGTAAAGTCAGAGCCTCTCCCAACACCATATTAATCTGTGATTCCGTACCCACTGACATCTCTATATCATCAATGATAACATTGCATACCATAATCTTCTCATAGTAATTTTCGTATGTTGCATCAGTCACATTTGCATCCTTCAGAGACTGATACATGTAATATTGCCAAGTAAAAATATCCCGGCAAGCATTATAGACATCCGTGTATGAATAGGAAGATACGCCATCAATATCATCATCCATATACCAGGTCAAACCATCCAATTCGGCAAATGCATACCCTGCCCCGTTCAATAATTCTGAATAAGCATCCGTTGTTTCCGGTTCAAATTCATCTTGAGAAACTTCCTCCAAGAAATTCCCACACGCACAGAACGTTATGATAAAAAACGCTCCTAATATAAACTTATTAAATACTGAAATCATAGTTCATCATCTTTACTAGGTTAAAAACTAACATTTAAAGAGAACGAGTACGTCTGCGTGATTGGTAGAGCCGTTCCTCCGGTTCCGCCTTGTTCAGGATCTTGTCCCCTAAACTTCGAGCTACAAATCGTCAAAGGATTGGTAACATTAAACATACAAGACATCATGGATACCCCAAATTTTTTCAAATATTTCTGGGGAATCGTATAGGACAGAGATAAATTACGACATCTTAGGAAATCTCCCTTCACCACCCGAATATCTGAATAATTATACATTTCATAAGAATTCAAAGACACGGTAGAAGGAATCGGAACATATAAATTATACTCTGTCGAACCATCAAACACGAATCCTGGAATATTTGTCGTAAGCTCGTCACCCGGCTTCTTCCAACGTTTCAAAAGATCTTTATGCAAATTATCCTGTGGAGCGGGCATGGTGAGAGCCCCGCTATACAAGAAATTCAATCTCTTTACACTACCCAAGCTATAAGCGAAATTAGCATTCAACGTCAGATTCTTATATCGCAAACTCGTGGTAAATCCACCGCTGATTTTAGGATCAGCCTGTCCGGAATACACCAAATAATCCTTCGGGTCATCCATTTTTACAATCTGGCTCTGGTCACGAGAAGTATGAGCAAAAGTAGCGTATCCATATTGCGGATCTAATCCGGTAAATTTCCATGAATAAACCGCATTTACAGGCTTTCCGTTCTCAAAAGCATTTCCGGCCAGATAATCCGTGTAAGTATATTCATTTTTTCCTGTATTCTGCACATTATTCGTGTTCTTTGAATACGTGGGAGTAATTGTCCATTTGAAATCTTTCGTCTGTACGGGTACAAATGACACGGCCAACTCAAAACCCGTATTCTTTATATCCGCTCCGTTTTTATAGGTCGTCTTAACTCCATATTCCGCAGGAACATCCAAACTAAAAATAATATCTTTCCCTTTTTTGTAATAGTAATCAATTGTTCCACTGATTCTTCCTTTCCAGAATGAAAAATCCGTTCCGATATTTATTGTCTTTGTCTTCTCCCAGCGCAAATCCGGATATGCGTAACGACTAACATTCAGCACGTACTCCCCGGACCAACGATTAATCACGGTTGTCGGGTATTTCACGACAAGATTGGGTCCCACCGTGGTAGGAACATTTCCCTGGCTACCATAGGACAAACGCAGACTCAAGTCTGCCCGTTCTCCCAACAATTTAAACCACGGTTCCTCAGAAACACTCCAACGTCCCGCAACACTCCACACGGGTAAAGCTTTATTATTTGTATATTGTCCGAAACGGTTGGAAGCATCCATACGGATATTTGCATTCAACACATAACGATTTCTATATGCATAAACTAACGTCGCAAAACCGGATAACGTATTAGATAACGTATTACTAAGTTTAGCCGTATGTTTCTCCAAAGATGAATTTCCACTCAATGAAGTTGAGCCGGACGTATTGGTATCATACTCGTAACTAATTCCCAATCCCCGATCCGGGAAATATCCCCATTCCTCAGTATTAAATCCATCATTTTTTACCGAACGAACCTCATATCCCACCATCGCATTAATAATATGATTCTCGTTCAATATCTTATTATAAGACAACTGGGCGCGAGCCGTATAACTTATATTATTATTTGTTTCATATAACAATATACCTCCCTTAGACAAACGCGAGGCTTTTTCCTCTTCACTATTTGGAGTAACTGCCCCATAGTCATATCCTCTGATTTCCGCAATATAATAAGAACGTTCATCTGCCCATTTCTTATTTACCGTGTTCGAATAATTTACACCAAAAAGAGTATTTAAAGTCAACCGAGGATGTAATTTCGCATTTATCCCCACACTGGCATTCACTTGACGAATATTCGCCTCATTACCCGTATGCTCTATTTCGTTCAAGATATTATAAGAAAGCGGAAAATTTGAAGACAATCCGGGTACAGTAGAATATTGTGTCGTGTAGAATTCATCTTTACTAATGGCTCTTGATGCAGAAAGAGCATAATCCGAAGGATTTACCATATAAAAACCATCTGATTTTCTATCCGAAAAACTCAATTTACCCTCCACATTGACAAACTTCCCGATATCGGTACTTAAATTCAAATTTAAATTATATCGTTCCAGGTTGTCTCCCTTCGTCGTTCCTTTACTATTATTGTAACCTACTGAAAAATAGTAACGACTAGTTTCATTTCCCCCGGAAACACTTAATGTATAATCCTGATTAAAAGCATTCTGACAAAGAATCTTAAACCAATCCGTGTTCATTGTCTCCAAATCGGCAACTTTCGCATCAAACTCAGACTTTGTAATTTTACCGTCATAATAATCAAACAGAGCCCCTTCATACCCTGCAGAATAAGGCATTGCCCCATATAGATAACCGTACTCTGCCGTTTCCCGGGACACCCCGATACGTTCCTTAGAATTCATCAATTGGTAATCCGAATACCGGGGACGTTCCGTAAACCCGAAAGATGCTGAAAAAGTAACTGACGGCTTTCCTACTTTACCTTTTTTAGTTGTCACAACAATCACGCCATTAGCAGCTTGCGTTCCGTAAATAGCCGTAGCGGAAGCATCTTTCAAAAAAGTAATCGATTCAATATCCATCGGATTCACCCCGGAAATGGCATTACCTAACAAACTCAGACTGGCATTTTCTCCCGCTTGTTCCCGTATGGTTGAGGCCGATCCCGTTAACACGTCATTTATCTCGTCGTTAGATAAATCCACCGGGTCCTCATAAATAATTCCATCAACAACCCATATCGGAGCAGCATTCCCATGAATGGTTGAAGAACCCCGGATACGCATTTTCGGAGTCGCATTCGGGCTACCGGAAGTTGTCATAACCATTAATCCCGGAACACGTCCCTGTAACATAGCGTCTACCGAGGCCACGTTAGGAATCAAAATATCATCTATTTTCACCGAGGTAGTAGCACTGGCTGATAACCGTTTGTCTACTTTACCATACCCCGTAATCACCACTTCTTCAATCTCCGTCACGTCCGGTTGCAGGCGAATAACCAATTCTTTGTTATCGTTCTTCTTCAAAGCCACCTCTTGCATCTGGTAACCGACAAAGGTCACGAGCAGAACAGTCGTGTCCATCTGTGGAATTTCAAGCGTAAACGTTCCGTCAACATTAGCCACTCCACCAAGAGCCGTTCCTTTTAAAACAATGGTCGCTCCCGGCAAAGATTCCCCTTTCTCATCCAGAATCTTACCTTTCACAATCCGTTTTTTGGGCTGATTATCCTCCTGTCCCCGCTTGATAATAATTAAAGAACCATCTTTTTCATAAACCAATCTGGTTCCTTTCAAACACAAGGCCATGACATTATCAATATCAGCCAGTGATACCGAAAGTGTTAATCCCTTAATTCCGACAACATCATCCGATTTAAATAAAAACCGGTAATCGGAATTTTTCTCTATTTCCCTGAAAACTTCTTTTAATGAAGCATTCTCCACGCTTAACGTGAGGTTCTGCGAATGTACATTCCCGTAGGTATGTAACATTCCGAACAGCATAAACAAGACATAAAATTTCATCATTCGCATAATTTGTGCGTACTTTCTCGAATGGAGAAAGTCATCTTTCCATTTTTTTGTCATAACTTTGTAGTTGTAGAATACAATTTAATTTGTCAGGAATGGGGAGTGTGGGGACACTCCTCTTCCTTTATTTATCGATCACAGTTATATTATTTCCTTTTATATCAAAATGAACAATATCCAGTTTTTCTATTTTCTCTAATAACACGGAGAAATCCTTGTATCGGCTAATGTTTCCGTTAATTCGAATCTCCTTCACACCGGGATTCTGATAAAACAAATTCACGTCATACCACCGGGCAACCGTATTCATCACATCCTCCAAACGCTCGTCTTCGAACACGAAATACCCGTCCTTCCATGCCGTATAGAGGCTGACATCCACCTTTTGTTTACTCAGTTCTCCTGTATTTGTTAACACAGCCTGTTCCCCCGGTTCCAACAATAACATTTTTCCCTTCACGTTTATTTCCACACTTCCTCGTTCCAGTGTTGTTTCAAAACGACTCTCTCCCTCGTAAGCATTTATATTAAACCGAGTTCCAAGTACTTTCACTTCAAACCCGTTAAGCTCTACAATAAAAGGAGTCCCGGACTTTGCCACATCAAAAAAAGCCTCTCCGGAAAGCACCACCCGTCTCTCCTCACCGCTAAACCGTACCGGATAACGTAAATCCGTTTCAGCATTCAGATGAACCATCGTCCCATCACTTAATTTCATGGAGAACTCTCCCCCTCTCGGAACCCGCATCAAGTGAAACTCATCCACCATTTTTCCCTTCGCCTCGATCCCCTCGTAATTCAACACGTTACTATCCTGTTGCACGAATAGACTGTCGGAAATAACAATATTCGTACGTAACCTGGATTCTAAAACAATCGCTTTCCCAGAACCGGTATACAACACGGCTTGATCCTTTCCGGGAGCCAATGCCAACGAATTAACTTCCGGTTGTACAGTGTCGAATTTTTGCCACAAAACGATCGTTCCGACCAGACAGATAAATACAGCTACATACTTACACAACCCGATGAATACCTTTCTTTGCTTTCCATAGGTTCTTTGTTCAAATTTCTTCAAATTTTTCCGGACGTCAACCTCTTTACTTTTCTCTTGAGTAAAAAAGTTCTTCATTTTCTGGTAATAGCGCTCATTCTCTCCCGACTCATTTCTCCACGCCTCCACTTCCTGTTTCTCCTTTTCTGTTAAATCGCCATTTACAGACCGCCTTAATATGGACCAATCAATTTTTTGCATAGCTTGTATTTATTGCTTACATACATAAGACAACTTCAACAAAAAATACAGTGACAAAATTTCAAGAAAAAAATTATTTTTCTTGTAACAAATTGATACTATGAACTAAATAACAGACAAAAGGATTAGGAAAGAAGCTCCCAAACGAGAACGGATAAATTTATACGCCCGGCTCATCTGCGTGTTTACAGTATTCACGGAAATATTCATTTCTTCCGCTACTTCCTTGTATTTTTTCCCGTCCAGCACGCAACGCTTAAATATAATTTTAGACTGATCCGGCAATTCTTCGATCACATCATACACCTTCTTCAACATATCCTGATCAATTTCTACCTCCGGAATTTCTGCATAAGCTTGAGCCTCAAGTAACCATTGTTTATAATTATCTTCCACATGAAGATGTTTCAAACGATTCAGACTACGATTACGCACCTGAGTAAAAAGATAAGATTTCAAATTAGATACCTCCGGAAGTGTCGGAGCATTATTCCATAAATCTATAAATACCTCCTGAACAATATCCTCAGCCTCACCACGATCCAACAAAAAATATTCTGCAAACAACGTCATCTTCTTGAAATAAGATTCAAAAAGTTGTTTAAACACTCCCTGCTCCCTCCGCCTTATCGCCTGCAAAACATTTTCCATATCAAATCCCATAGGTATCCTTGTCTACTCGTGTTGAATACACAAATATAAATCTTTCTTTTAAAAATGCTCTTCCCCACGATAAATATTAACTTTTCTATTACCAAAAAGATCACAGACTACATAAAGATGAACCTTCAATTAACGACATCGCTCAACGGGATTTCATCCAAGCTATTTTCTTCTTCGCACCAGCAACAAACACGCGCACCACCACTCTATTCCCACACCAATCTAACCCAAATAATGAGGTAATCCTACCCTAATAATCCCACTCATACAGAGCTTATTCGTTGTCTATTCGTTGCTCATGCATTACGACATATGTAAGCTCTGAGTAAACGTCGAATGATGTTCGAATATGTGGGATTATTTCTTTAGGTTCTCCTTAGGAACTCGTTAGGTTCTCTTTATAAATCAATCAACAAGTCACCCTCCTATTTTCTACTATCCAGAATCTTCGTCCCGATATCCATGTAACGATACACATCCCGGGTGGTCTCCCGGATACGTTCCTCGTCCTTTTTATGTCCCAACCGGACAATAATGGCATTCTTTTCGGGAATAGCGACAATATATTGTCCCAACATTCCCCGGAAATAGGGATTCTGTTGCCCTTTATAGTTCATAATCCAAATCTGGAAACCATAATAATCCAAAGAATCCTTCCCCCACTCGTCCTTCAGATACCCCGCCGGACTCATGGCCTCGTTAATATATTCTTCCGAAACCAACTGCTTCCCGTTCCAGTTCCCATGATGCAACATCAAACGGGCAAAACGGGCAATTTCCCTCGCCGTGGTGTGAAAACAACAGAAAGATTTCTCGTCCCCGTCCTTTTTATCCAGCAACCAATAGGCGTCCTGACAGGCTTGCATCGGTTTCCATAACTTCTCTTCGGCATAATCACTAATGCTCTTCCCGGTCGCTTTCTCCACTACAAAAGCCAGTATCTGCGTGTCCCCGCTCCGATATGAAAATTGTTTCCCCGGTTCCTCGATCACGTCTAACGTAGTCACTAAATCATAAAGATCGTTCCCGTAGTAGCCATGTGTAGTTACCGAAAACAGCGACGCATAAGCCTCATCCCAATTCAACCCGCCACTCATGGTTAACAAATTGCGAATCGTGATATTTTTCTTTTTCCCCTCGTTAAATTCCGGGATATATTTCCCCACCGGATCATCCAGACTGGCAATTTTCCCCTCGTCATAAGCAATGCCGACCAACAGCCCCACGATACTCTTGGTCGATGAAAATATATTTGATGTTTTCGTGTCATTCCAACCGGACCGATATTCCTCGTACACGATACTATCATTCTGGATCACCAGAAAAGAAACCGTACGAAAATCATTCAAGTAGGCATCATCCTCCGGACTCAACTCGTACGTGTTATAATCCTTGGCAATCCCCCACGTCCAGCAAGTGTCGGCTTTCCGCACCGTATGCTTGTCAAACATCGACAAATCATCTATCGACGGGTACCAGTAAAGCAAAGCCTGCCGCGCATAATAAGGCAGACAGAGATAAGCAATCCCCAGCACCACAACAACCGTCAAAAGTATCTTATATCTTTTCTTCATCATAATCAATTTATAAAGTTTGTAAGGCTCATAAAGTTCGTAAAGTTCATAAAGTGACGGGTGTCCTTCGGACAGTTTTTAACGGCAGCCCCCGCTGCCGTCTATAAAGCGCCCCGCAGGGGTCCAAGGACCTTATGAACCTTATGGACTTTATGAACCCATTTTCACTTTCACCACCATTTTCCGGATTATCCCCTCCCCGATACAAGGAGCATGAGCATCTTCCGGGAAAAAGATCACGAACTCTCCGGGAGATAATGTGAACACCCGCTCCACCGGATCCCGGTAAAAAGTAAAATCACCCGCTCCATCATATGGCGCCCGCTCCTCGCCCAACAGACTTTTAGCCTTCCAACCATATCCTTCCGGCATACTCAAAGGTATCTGAATATCAATATATTTATCATGCCGTTCGTACACGGCCTCCTCTGTTTTTCGTCCTTTGGCATCTTCAATTTTCAGATAGACATTATCCCCGTCAATGTCAATTCGTCCCACGGGCATACTTGCCAAATCATGCGTTTTTATATAGTCAAAGACAACTTTAAAATACGGGTTCAACCCCTCAATTCGTTCGCTATTAGCCAGTACGTCTACAATCATAATTTTATTTCAATTTTTTTATACAACAAAGATAACGAAAATACGTTAACAACAAGAAAACCAAGCAAGAACAACGCACATTTTCTTCTAAAAAATGTGTTCATTGCCCGGTTTCCATCATATTCTAGGCCAAACGTTATATTTAGAACTACATAAATTTTAGTCACTATGAAAAACTCATACCTTACGATGATCGTTTTCACGATTTTTACCATCAGTTTTTGCTCCAAAACGCAGGCACAAAAACAGAGCCGCGTGGAAAGACTATACCAACACATCGCCTGGTCCGAAGGAGACAAGTACGATCGGTTGAGAGAAAGAATGGACACCAAAAGTATGGATGCCTACAAAAATGAAATCACCTTGGCCGATGCCCTCAGACAATTGTTACTGACACCCGGCATCAATGCCATCGAACCCTACCTGAAAAGCGACATGACCATCCAGCAACAAGATGGCGGCGCCCGGTTACGTTCGTTCTGCCAAGCAGCAAACCTCAACGTCAACCTTTTTCGTCACAAAGCAGACTCCACGATCTTTGCTTTGCTTGTTTATTCCAAGGATCAACTTGAAGATTCCCGTACAGTACTTGCACAAATAAAAAAATACGATTACAACATTGACCCCGATATTTACGAGACGATCGTCCGGCTAAAGGAAAAAGTGCAATATGCAGACCTGAAAGCCCAGCCGACACAGGCAAAATGTGACACTTATTTCAAAGACTTTCACAACCAATACAACTATGTCGAGGTGGCCAAAATATACAATGATCTGTTATACAAAGCCGCCCTTGACAAGCAAAACGATTCAACCATTCTCTGTTATTTTAACGACACCACGCTAAAAACATTCTACGCCAACTCCAAGGAACCGCGTCCCTACCTGACTGAAGTACAAAAACTCTATGACGACTGCCTGTTCAAAGCGATACAAACAGCCACTTCCCCAGAAGTACAAAAACATTGTATCAATGCTTATATCGAATGTCCCTATCTAGCAGGGTGTAACCGCAGATACCTGCCACAAGTGGAATACGCTAACGACAGCAT
>NZ_JBCOSQ010000078.1:0-21472 GCF_040920905.1 Butyricimonas sp. RTP31003st1_G1_RTP31003_210430
CGGATGATGTACCTAAAGTTCCTCTTCTCGTGGATGTGGAGAAGTTGTTGAAACGCTTGCGCTTACCCCTTACGACCGAGGTGAAGGAATTCCAGTTGGATTTGCGGAAACCGATGGATTTGGAGCGGAGTATCTTTTTCCACCGCTTGAACTTGCTCGGTATAAAGATGGCCCGTCCGTTACGGGTTGATGGGAAGGGAACTTTCAAGGAGGCTTGGTCCGTTTATTACGAACCGGAGCAGACCCTTGCCGTGATCGAGAAGGCCGTGTGGGGAAATACTTTGTCCGAGGCTGTTATCGCATATAACACCCATTTGTCGAAAGACATCACGTCTATATCCGAGTTGGTGGACTTGCTGGAACGGGTAATTCCTGCGGATTTGCCCGCTCTCGTGGAAGAAATGACGTCCCGGTTGGATGCGCTTTCCGCCTCGACAACCGATGTGCTGGAGATGATGAAGACTATCCCCGGTATGGTGAACGTGGTTCGTTACGGGAGTGTACGGAATTTGGATTACGGGAAGGTCAACGATATGCTGAACGCCATGATGGCCCGTGTGCTTGCCGGGGGAGTGCTGGCTTGCACGAACGTGGACGAGGATGCGGCTGCGGAGGTCATGGAGCGATTGGTGGCTGTCGATTATGCTATGGCCACGGCGAACCAACCGGGATTGATGGAGATGTGGACGGAACTGGTGAACAAGATCCGGGAAGCACGGGGTTCTCATCCCTTGCTGTCCGGTTATTGTACTCGTTTATTGCGGGATAAGAATATCCTTGGATACGAGGAAACGGCCCAAACGTTGAGTTATTATACGTCTCCCGGGAACACGGCATCCGACACGGCATTCTGGTTTGAAGGATTCCTTAAATCATCGGGTACTATCTTGTTGCTGGACGATCAGTTATGGGATTTGGTGAATAGTTGGTTGGCCACTCTGAATGATGGGAGTTTCATGGAGTTATTGCCCATACTTCGCCGAACCTTCAGCGAGTACAGCCTGCCGGAACGTCGTAAACTCGGTGAGAAAGCCAAGGGAACTTCTGCCGTGAAACGGGTAAATGCGGAAGGCAAGGCGTTTAATGGGGAAGATGCCCGGAGGGTAATCCCGTTGATAGAGCGGTTATTAGGCATTTGGAACGAGAAAGGTAAAAGATAAAAACTAAAAGATAAAAGTAGGAAATCAAAAAATGTTGGCCTGTGTAGGAGGAATTTAAAATCTAAAATTTAAAATCTAAAATGGAAGAAGCTCTTTTAAAGCGATGGCGATTAATACTGGGAGGAAACGAGGCGGATGGAACGGGAGTTTCTCTCTCTGCTGAGGAGAGTCGCGTGGATGCTGCCTTGAATGCTTTGTACGATAGTGACCGTAAAGGGGGATTGAGTGGTTCGGCTCCCAAGGTGAGCCGTTGGTTGGGAGACATCCGGGAGTTTTTCCCGCAGACAGTTGTACAAGTGATTCAAAAGGACGCAATCAAGCGACTGAACTTGAATTCGTTACTGACCGAGAAAGAGATGCTTGAATCGGTGGTGCCGGACGTGCATCTGGTGGCAACGTTGATGTCCTTGAGTCGGGTGATACCGGAGAAGAACAAGGTTATTGCCCGGGAAGTCGTACGTAAAGTGGTGGACGAGCTGATGAAAAAGCTATCGTCACCCATGCAACAGGCCGTTACCGGGACTTTGAACCGTTCCAGCAGGCGGAGAAATCCCCGCTACAACGAGATTGACTGGAAGACGACAATCGAGAAAAACCTACGGAACTACCAGCCGGAGTACAAGACGATTATCCCGGAGGTTCGTATCGGTTTCGGCCGGAAACGCCGGGCGTTGAAGGACATAGTGCTGTGTCTCGACCAGAGTGGTTCGATGGGGGCATCCGTGGTCTATTCGGGAATATTCGGCTCCGTGCTGGCCTCGATTCCGGCCGTACAGACCCGTATGGTGGTGTTTGACACCTCGGTAGTTGACTTGACGGATGATTTGCAGGACCCGGTGGACTTGCTTTTCGGCGTACAACTGGGTGGCGGTACGGATATTGACCGGGCCTTGGGGTATTGTCAGACGGTGATCACTCGTCCCTCGGACACGGTGCTGGTTCTCGTGACCGACTTGTGTGAGGGGGGTAACGAGCGGGAGATGCGCAAGAAGATGATTTCTCTCGTGCAGAGTGGGGTGCAATTGATCGTGTTGTTAGCTCTGAATGACGACGGGGCGCCTTTCTACGACAAGGAGAACGCTCAATTCCTAGCAGAACTGGGTGTTCCGGCATTTGCCTGTACCCCGGACAAGTTCCCGGACTTGATGGCGGCGGCTTTGGCAAAACAAGATATAGGAATGTGGTTATCAAAGAATATACAGTGAAGGAAAAAAGAAACAGAGCGGAAATCGTGGAACGATGCGTGGAATTATGGGAGGCCTCTGTGCGAGCTACCCATGATTTCCTCGTGGAAGAAGATATAGAGTTTTACAGGCCTTTTGTGCGTGAGAATTGCGAGAAGTTGCCCTTGCTACTTCATTATGAAGGGGATGAAATTGTAGCCTTTTTGGGGTATGACATGACATCTATCGAGATGCTTTTCGTGGATCCGGATTACCGGGGAAAGGGCATCGGTCGTGATCTTATCGAGTGGGCGATCGAGGATGTTCACGCGGAGACGGTGGCCGTGAACGAGCAAAACGGGCAGGCCGTGGGCTTTTATGCCCGGATGGGGTTTGAGGTGGAACGCCGCACGGAAACGGACGGTTGCGGAAAACCTTACCCGATCCTGTACCTGCGTTTAAAGAATCCCCCGCAGCGAATGGTAAAGGTGACGGGGGATAAGAAAGCGTATCTTCATCTTCTACTGGATGCGGACCCGTGCGAGGTGATGGTTGACCGTTACTTGGAGGAGGGCGATATGTTCATTCTGGAGAGGGATGGGAAGGTGATCGGGGAGGCTGTTGTTGATGAAAAGGGGGAAATCAAGAATTTGGCCGTGTTGCCGGAGTATCAAGGGAAATTGTACGGGATGTACATTCTCTCTTTTCTGGCCGGTTATTATAAAAATCGTTTTTCTTGTTTGTGGGTGGGGACGAGCGAGGGTGGCGTGGGGTATTACGAGCGTTACGGTTTCGTGCAGGACCACGTGGTGAAGAATTTCTTTACGGATAATTACCCGGAACCAATCATCGATAACGGAAAACCTTGCGTGGATATGACTTACCTGCGTTTGGAGATTCGTTAAATAGGACTATTTTTTGGATATGTTTGCTATTTTCTCCGGATGGTAGGCTGGTTGTTTAACTAAATGTAGCCTGTTTTAAGCCTAATATTAGCCTAGGTAAGGTAGGCTAATACCAAGCTTTTAGTTTTTAGCTTTTAACTTTTAGTTTCTTTTTGTATTTTTGGCACGGAAATCATTTAATAAGACGATATTATGGGATTCTTTAATAAAATATTCGGAGGCGGAGGAAATGAAGGGAAGAAAGAGACTTCAGCAGATCGAATACTGCGGGTTATCAAGGAGAAAACAACGACAGAGTGCGTGACGCTGATCCCGTCAAAAGGAACAACTAAACCCTGGGAGAGCAAGATCGGGGGGATGCCCTATATGCCTAAAGGGTTTGACTATCCTTACGAGGAGGCGGGAAGTACGGTTGTCACGGAAGGACAAGCACCTGCGGTGGCTGCGAGCGTGGCGGCCGGACCATTTGCCGGGTTAGATGGAGGTACAACCACCGTGCCTTCCGCAGCCGCAGGAGAGGCTCTCGAACAGGTGGAAGAACGAAAGTTGTTGCCATTGCGTTTCTTGGCACAGGTGAATTTCAGCGAGATGCCGCCGTTGGATGGTTTTCCGACAAAGGGAATTCTCCAGTTTTATATTGCGGGAGAAAATGCCCACGGGTTGAATTTCGAGAATCCGGAAGAGCAGAAGGGATTCCGGGTGATTTATCACGAGGAAGTAGTGGAAGATGAGACGGCTTTACTTTCTGTTTTACCGACGGAGGGTGTGGAGTACCCGGATGGTTTCCCGGTGGATGGTGAATTAAGACTGAATTTCGAGAAATCGTCCATGCCGATGGGGGGCGGAGACTATCGTTTCGATAAATTGTTGTTGGATGCCTATAACGAGGCGAATCCCGATGCACGGGTGGCCTCTCTGGACCGAGCCCCGGAGGATGAGCTGGATAAGGTTTACGACCAACTGGATATGGGAGGGCATCGTGTGGGAGGGTATCCCTTCTTCACGCAGCTTGACCCGCGGGAGTATCATCAGGAGTTGAAGGAAAATTCAATCTTGTTGTTCCAGTTGGATTCAGATGAAACTGATGATTATAAGATCGTGTGGGGGGATTCCGGCGTGTGCAATTTCTTTATCCGTCCGGAGAACTTGGCTAAACGGGATTTTAGCCGGGTGTTGTATCATTGGGATTGCTACTAGGAAGTTTAAAGATAAAAGATAAAAACTAAAAGTTGGAGGCCGGTAATGACTTCCAACTTTTAGTTTTTATCTTTTATCTTTTAGTTTTCCTGCATCCACTCCATGTTTGTCGGGTATTGGAACACTTTCAGTTTGAAAAGTGGGAGAATGGCAAACAAGTGGTCGAAAATGTCAGCTTGTACTCGTTCGTAGATTACCCATTGTTTTTGTGCCGAGAAACAATAAATTTCTAACGGGATGCCCGTCGGGGTGGGTTGTAGTTGCCGCACCATGTGGGTCATGTCGAGGTTAATGTTGGAATTGGCGGCAAGCCACGCCTCCATGTATTCCCGGAAAGTCCCGATGTTGGTCAGGCGGCGTTTGTCAAGCGGGTTTTCCACGCTGGCATTATATTCGTTCAGTTCCTTCATCTTGCCCTCTATGTAACTTTTGAGCAGTGCGGATTGTTTAAGGTTTTCAAGGTCTTCGTTCGTGAGGTAATGCACGGAATAGATGTCGATGTTGACGGATCGTTTAATGCGTCGTCCGCCGGATTCCTGCATTCCCCGCCAGTTGGTGAATGACTCGGAAACGAGCTTGTAAGTGGGGATCGTGGAGATGGTTTTGTCCCAGTTCTGTACTTTCACGGTGGTGAGGTTGATCTCGATCACGTCACCATCCGCGTTACTACTCGGCATGACAATCCAGTCCCCGATGTTTACCATTCGGTTGGAGATTAACTGTATTCCGGCCACGAACCCTAGAATAGAATCCTTGAATACCAGCATGAGGACAGCGGAGATGGCTCCCAGTCCGGCAAGTAGTGCAACGGGATCTTTATCGATCAGTATGCTGATCACGATGATGGTTGCGGCACAGTAGAAGAATATCTTGATCACTTGAATGAACACCTTGATCGGTCGGTCCTTGGCCATCGGGTAGCTATCGTATATCCGGTTGATGCCGTCCAGTATGCTCGACACGATGAGCAGGAAGGAGAGTGTGATCCAGACATTGATCAGTTTCATGAGGAAGGCAAATTGAGTCCATTCGAATTCCTTGAATACGATTTGTATCACGATGGGGGCGATGAGAAGTCCCAGCCGGTTAAAGAATCGTTGATCGAGCATGAGATCATCCCAGTTCGTTGCCGTCCGTTTGGTCAGTTTTAGTACGATACGTGCTAGCCATTGGCGGGTAAGCACGTGGATAATCCAGTTGATGATACCGATAATCACAAGCAGGGCCATGAAGTAGATGATGTCGGAAATACTTTCCGAGTAAATACCCAAATGCTGTAAGCCGGCTTGAATGTAATTTTCAATCGTCATGTTTCAAATATTTTAGTTGGTTTAACGCATGGACAAAATTAATAATTTTAACCTGATATATAGAATTTACTGCCATTTTGGATTATTTTATTTCGAGGAATAGCTTTGAAAGGGAGGTTTGGGAACTCCGACTCGTGGCGGGGATGGAGTGTGAGTTGATTTCTGATTATTTTGTTTAATTTTGTCACGAGAGGATATGTTTTTTGCGTGGGGATTCGGCTGGAAGAAATATTATAAAAAGTAAAGTATATGAGGCTGAATCGTGGATTATCATGTTTATTATTTCTGGGAGTGTTGGCGTTTTCAGGGTGTAGTGACGATGAGTGGGAAGGATTGAAGGTATTTGACGGGACTTTCTTCGAGATCGGGAGTGAGGGGGAACAGTTGCGAATTCCCGTACGGAGCAGTTCGGAATGGGTGGTTACCGGAAACTGGGAAAAGTGGTGCGAGATACGGCAGGAGAGTGGAGAGAAAGTCGATACGTTGGTGCTGGACGTGGGAGTAAATATCGCCCGGCAGGAACGGGGGATATCGCTGGAATTGAGTAACCGGGAGGAAACTTTGGAGATCGAGTTACGACAGGTGGCTGCCACGGAAGAGTATGAATACGTGTTGCCCGTGATCTTTCACGTGCTTTATCGTGTCCCGGAGGATGATGTTCCGGTTGGTTATTTATCGTCTTGTCTCGAACGGGTAAACGAGTTGTACAGGGACGGTCCGGTGGATATGAATCTGAAATTCGTGTTGGCAACTCACGATCCTAACGGGCAATTATTGGAGGAGCCGGGAGTTCGCCGTGAGTTTCGGGAAGAGTTGCCGATGGATATGTTTGATTTTGTTGGTAATAAGTTCGGGGATTGTGCTTGGGTATGGGATCCGAAGGAGTATATTAATGTTGTGATATTCGATTCAAAAAGTATTCCTTCAGGTTGTGCGCATTTTCCTTACTTACCGGAGAGTGTGGTTTTACCGGGTGTCTTATTTTCTGATTGGTATGCCGACCATCTACCCGATGCCCACGTTCATTGTGTGGCATGGAATCGTTCCCATATGTTTTCAAGGTACGAGCTACTGGGTGTTATTTTCGATTATGACGTGTTTACTTTGGCTCACGAGATGGGGCATTACTTGGGACTGTTACATCCCTTCGTGGATGGTAAAGGGAATTTTGGGGATTATTGTGATGACACGCCGGATTATTGTGTAAATGGGTATGAAACGTTTTTGAGTGAACTGGATGAAACCTTCCCTTACAGTGATGATAATTACCGGAAAGTTATTCAACGGGTGGCGTTGAACGGAAGGGTATTCATAGCCGATAATATTATGGACTACGAGTTTGGTTATTTGGATCGTTTTACACTTGAGCAGAGGAAGAGAGTTCGGACCGTGCTGGAAAACGCTTGGTTATTACCGGGCCCGAAGATCGAGGTGGAACCACGGGCTCGAAGTGGGAAGAAGGCCGTGAAACCGTCGGTACCGAAACCGGTAAGTTAGCGGTTGGACAGCCCCTTTATGACTAATACGTAACCACCGACGTTTGTTTCTTCCCGTCCATCCACACGGTCAGTGGAGCCTTGAATCGCACATGGCGGGAGTATTTAAACTCCTCGATGACATCTTGTTGTCGGAGGATGTCAAAGTTGATGAAGGCATCTGCGGGCTGGAAGGGGATAGCGAAGTAACCCACTTTCATGGAGGTGACGTTATGGAAGAAGTGCGAGCCTAGGGAGGCATCCAGCGGGAAATCGGGAAGTCCTTGCTCCACGATGACTTTGGCATTGGCTATGTCGGACCATTGTACGGGTATCCCGGTGAGCGGATCGCGTGTACCCCAGCGTCCCGGTCCGATGAGCAGGTACTTGTCGCCTTCCCGGGCGATCTGCGAGTTGTGGCGTTTGATCTCCTCGGCGATTTCCTCGGTACGTAATCGGTCAAATTTGTCGGGATCGACGTACACGACATCCCGGATGTATTGCAATTTTCCGTTCCCCATTCCTTTATCAGCCTTTAACAGCACGTGGGTCGGATCGATGGACAGGTCATCGATGTCGATGTTATACTCGTTTTTGATCAGCGGTTTGATCTGCAAGAGGTAGAAGACGGGCGTGCCGTTTTCGAAATTAACAGAAAACTCGATCTCGACGGGAGATCCCATGGCTTGCGAGAAGATGTTCAGCAGGATTTGCAAGGTAGGTGCCAGCGGGAAATAGTCGTACTGGAGTATTTTGGAAAAGTCCACGATGCGGGGGCCCTTGACGGAAAAGTCGTAGGTAATCTGGTCGTTCATGAAGTCATAGACGGAGGCGGTGTATTCTAGCGTACCGTCACGTTCGGCCTCCGAGATGTCATACGCTTTGATAGCGGCATTTTCCCCGTCCCGGTAGAGGTCGTAATCCTGTGCGAGCATATTCACGCCGTAGAAGTAGCGTTGCGATGCCTTGATTTTGTCCTGCGTGGAGGCCAGTTGCAACTTGGGATAGGCGGGACTAAAACGATGCGTCTTTTCACCGCCCACAACGTAAGCACCCAACCCGATGGCAGTGACGGCGAACCCGTCTTCCGGTTGGATATAGGAGAAGGGGTAAAAGTTGTAAGATTGGGCCACGCCGCTGATTTCGGGGTAATATCGTCCGTTATGCTCGTTACCGATGACTTCCTGTATGATTACGGCCATTTTCTCTTCCTCGATCATGTAGTCGATAGCGTTGAAGTATGCCCGGGATTCCGACGAGTAGATGGAGGCGAAGACGAGCTTGATGGCATTCTCGACATCCTCCAGCCGACGCTCGAAGTCCGGGTGGTTGTTGGGGAGCAGGTAGGTGGAATAGACCCCGGCAAACGGTTGATTGAGCGAGTCCTCGAAAAGCCCGGAGGAACGCACGGCTAGCGGTTTAGTCATGACCTGAAGGTACTTCCGCAGGTTGTCACGCAACTTTTCGGAGAGGCGTGCGGTGCGGAAGGCCTCCAGAACGTGATCATATTCTTTGTCCTCGAAGATGACGTCGTAGAGGTTGTTGGTCTCTAGGAAGTTGTCGAATTCATCCACGCCGATAACGGCTGTCTTGGGGATAGCCACGCGTAGGTTGGGGATGAGTTTCTTGAGGTAAACATTCTCGATGAAGTTGGAGAGGAATGCCAATCCTCGCCCCTTGCCACCGAGCGATCCGTCACCGAGCAGGGTGATGTAGCGGTTGGAGTTCACGAGTTTCGGGTTGAACTTGATGATGCGTCCCCGTAGTTTCTTGAGTTTCGATGCCTCGAAAACGTTCGCTATGAAACGGCGTATTTCGTCCGGGCTTTTGAAGTAACTGAAACTGTAGCGGCGTAGTTTTTTCGCCAGGTTGATTTCGGCTCGTGCCATGAGCCATGTGGAGATTCCGTTGCGAATAGCGTGGTATTCCAGTGATTCATCGGGGATGGTCATGAGTTTCTGGCGGAATTCCTCGATATTGTGTGCCCGGTCGATGACCTTTCCATTGTGGTCCCGGAAGATGAAATCTCCGAAACCGAGTTGGTTTTTGATGAAGTCCTGTATTTCCCGTGCTAGCGTGAGAGAGTTCTTGTTGATGAAATGGGCGTTCACTTCCCGTGCCCGGCGCTCGTTGTCGGCTTCGTGACTTTGGAGTAGGCAAGGAATCTTGTTGTCAAGTTGCTGCACGTATTTTATGAGACTGACCCCGGCGTCCTCGTCTTCCATACCGTTGTGAGCGTAGCGGACGTCGGAGATGACACCGATAATGTTGTTGCGATATTTGTTGATGATGCCCACGGCATCCTCGAAGTTACTGACAAGGATCAGTTTCGGGCGCACCCGCATCCGGAGGATCACGCCCATCTCGTCGTTGGAGGGTTCCTCGGCGATGATGGCCTGTGTCTGGCTCATGATCTCGGTGTAGAGTAGGGGCAAATAGCGGGAATAATACTTTACAGAGTCCTCGACGACGAGGATAACCCGCACGTCGCCCAGCTTGGTATCGGCTTCTAGGTTAATCTTGTCCTCGAGGTATTTGGCCATGGCGAGGAACACTTTCGTGGAACCGTTCCACACGAATACCCGCTCGATGGATTCGCTGATCTCTTTTTCAGAACTCAGCAGGTAAGAGAGGTCCGCGTTATTGTTGACCAGCATGAGCTGGCAGATGTCGGGGTAGAGTTCTTTGATGTGACGGCTGGTGAGGATGGGGGTTTCTTTGTCCAATCCTGCCATGATGATGATCAAGTCGAAATGGCGTTTTTTCAACTCGTGCAAGGCTCCTTCCTCGTTTGCCACGGAGGTGAAACGGGGAGCGGCGAAAAGGTTCAGTTGGAGATATTCACCGAATATCTTCCCGGAGAATTGTCCTTCCCGTTCGATGGTGTAGGAGTCGTAGTAGTTGGCGATGAGTAGGATTTCTTTAACCTTGAAGGGCATGAGTTCCTGGAAAATGTCGCGGTCACTCTTTTTCCGCTTGTATATTTTATTCAAGTCTATTTTTTCCATGATGTTTTGTTTTGTACAAAGCTAAAGATTTGTTGGCGGAATGGCAAGAGAAAATAAGATAGGATTTACGATTTATGTTTCATAGCCACGATCGTTTAAACCGACATTCGGTTGAAAATAATAAACAAAAATGCAGCCGTATAGCTATATTTTGTAAATATATTTGTATATTTGACAAATCGTTATATGAAAATCTATCGTCGAGATGACGAAAGCGAAAAACGGGACCCCCCGGGATTTCATATTCTCCCGGGGGATTTACGAGAGGAAAGATAATTATAATATACTTAACCTGAACTTAAGTTTCGCGCTACATATTTTTATGACGAAAAGATGGATTTTTATATATTGATGCGCGATTTCCCGGGTGGCATTGGTCACCCGGTCTTTTTATATTTTTATTAGGAGTAGTTTGTCATGATCCTGCTCATGCGTGGAGTCGGAGTACATGGAATTATCCACGGGAGAAATACACGAATTTATTCCTCCAATTAACAAAGATTTTTATTAACTTGCGACGTTTTATTGTAATGGAAACATTTTGATATGAATAAACGTGCCATGCGATCCGGTTTGATGTTGTGTTTTTCCCGTTGGAACAGGAAAGGATACGCTATTTTCGCCTCACTGGGACGGAATGTTCGGATCGGGCGGCTGGCTATTCATATTTGCGAAATGTCATTACAGAAATCGTCGAGGAAGGGCGTGATCGTGATGCTGGCGGAAGTGTTCGAGCGGTTGGAGAGGTCGTTCGAAGGGTACGTGGAGAAGGTGAAACGAGCGGGGTTCAAGCTATTGCCGACTCGTACGGGTATGGAGGATGTCTTCATTAATTCTTATCATAATTTGAAATTTGAAGGTATTCCTGTCCTTGGACAGGGTACCTTTTTTATTTTTTAACAGGAAACAGGAAATGAAAGAAGAAAATATTATAGAGGAATTAAAGCGAAAGGTGGAAGAGGGGGGACAGGTTACCCGGGAAGAGGCGTTGGCCTTGTCACGGGTGGAAGATAAGAAGGCTTTGTACGAGGCGGCCGGGGCTATTCGGGATCGTTTTGCCGGGCGGTATTTTGACACTTGCTCGATCGTGAACGCCCGTTCGGGACGTTGTTCCGAGAATTGTAAGTGGTGTGCGCAGTCGGCCGTGTTCAAAACGCACGTGCAGGAGTACGAGCTGATTGACGAGGAGAGCTGCATGGAGCTGGCTCGGCTGAATGCCAAGTACGGGGTGAACAAGTTTTCGTTCGTCACGAGCGGGCGTTCCTTGTCGGATAAGAACATTGACAAGTTGTGCGAGTATGCCGTGAAGATCAAGCAGGAGATGAAGATTAACCTTTGCGCTTCCATGGGGTTACTGACGAGAGAGCAATTGAAAAGACTGAAAGATGCGGGTATAACCCGCTATCATTGTAACTTGGAAACGTCCCGCCGCTATTTCTCTACTCTTTGCACGTCCCACACGACGGATGAGAAGATCGAGACGATCCGCCATGCGCTTGAGCTAGGGATGGAAGTGTGTTCCGGGGGTATCATCGGCATGGGCGAGACGATGGAAGATCGCGTGGACTTGGCGCTGACGGTACGGGAGTTGGGCGTGAAATCTATCCCGATGAACGTGCTGAACCCGATTCCGGGTACCCCGCTGGAAGGAGCGGCATCACTCGCGGACGAGGAGGTGCTGACGACGGTGGCTGTTTTCCGTTTCATCCATCCTGATGCCTTCCTGCGCTTTGCCGGGGGACGGGCGCTGATCGCTCATATCGAGGAAGATGCTATCCGGGCTGGGATTAACTCGGCTATCGTGGGTGATCTTCTGACCACGATCGGCTCGAAGGTGATAGAGGATATGGAGAAGGTGAAAAGACTAGGCTTTACGACAGAAGATAATCTTTAACTTTTAGTTTTTAACTTATAACTTTTAACTTTATAAAGTGGACACGGCAGAATTATTGAAGTTTGACAGGGAGCATTTGTGGCATCCCTACACGTCAACGGTTAACCCACTTCCGGTTTACCCGGTGAAGAGGGCAGAAGGTGTGTATATTGAACTGGAGGACGGGACGCGTCTGATTGACGGAATGTCCTCGTGGTGGTGCGTGGTACACGGGTATAATCACCCGGCTATTAACGCTGCTATTGAAGAGCAATTAAAGAGTATGTCACACGTCATGTTCGGAGGGCTGACACATCGTCCTGCGGTGGAACTGGCGGAGAAACTGGTGGAATTGGCCCCCGATGGGATTGACAAGGTATTCTATTGTGATTCCGGCTCGGTGGCCGTGGAAGTGGCGATGAAGATGGCCCTACAATATTGGTACGCTGCCGGGAGAGACGATAAACGCCATTTTCTGACGATCACGAAGGGATACCACGGGGATACGTGGAATGCCATGTCCGTGTGTGACCCCGTGACGGGGATGCATAATATATTCCGGGGATCACTGCCCATGCAGTATTTTATTCACCGACCGGAAGCCCGTTACGGGGAGCCTTGCCTACCGGAGCATATTGAAGAACTGAAACAAAGCCTGCGGAATAACCACAACCGTATTGCTGCCGTGATACTGGAACCTATTGTGCAGGGAGCCGGGGGTATGTGGTTTTACTCGGCGGATTATTTGCGGCAGGTGCGGGAGTTGTGTAACGATTACGACGTGTTGCTGGTTTGTGACGAGATCGCCACCGGTTTCGGGCGCACGGGTAAGATGTGGGGAGTGGATCATGCGGGTATCGTGCCGGACATCATGTGTGTAGGGAAAGCGATTACGGGCGGGTACATGAGTTTTGCTGCCACGATGGCGACGGAGAAAGTAGCTACCCAGATTTGCGCGAAAGATCCCGGTGTGTTCATGCACGGTCCTACCTTCATGGGTAATCCGCTGGCTTGTGCTGCGGCAAACGCCTCGTTGGATCTGATCAGGAGTTACGATTTGGCAAACATGATCGGGCATATTCAAGACCAGTTGGAAAGAGAGCTTGCCCCGGCTCGGGAATTCCCGAACGTGGCGGACGTGCGGGTGTTGGGCGCTATCGGCGTGGTGGAGATGAAGGAACCCGTGAACATGGGACTGATTCAAGCCGCTTTCGTGAAAGAGGGCGTGTGGGTGCGTCCGTTCGGTAAGCTGGTGTATGTCATGCCGCCTTTCATCATCCGTGATTGGGAACTGCAAAGGCTGACATCCGCCTTGTTGCACGTGATTTCGTACTTGAAGTAATTGAAAATGCAAGGACTTGTAACTTGCTAACTTGTAACATTGCCGAAGGCAAAACACTATGAATAAAGAACGATATATTAATAAACTGAACAAGATAAAGGAATCAGGGAATTACCGGGTGCTGCGAGACGTGCAGCATAACGGTTTCCTGATACATTATAACGGACGGGAGATGCTGAATCTCTCGTCGAACGATTACTTGGGGTTGGCGTCGAACCCGGCGTTATACGAGGATTTTCGTAAGGAGACGGACGTGAAATTGTTGTCGTATAGTGCCGTGTCATCCCGCTTGCTATCGGGGAATCACGAGTATTATAACCTGTTAGAGAATGATTTGAGCGATTTGTACGGGAAGGAGGCCGCCTTGGTGTTAAATTCCGGTTATCATGCAAATATCGGAATATTACCCGCATTAGCAGGGAAACGGGACTTGATCGTAGCAGATAAGCTGGTACACGCCAGTATTATCGACGGCTTGCGGTTGAGCGAGGCTGAGATGTTGCGTTACCGTCATTTAGATTACGAGCATTTACGGGAAATCCTGTTTAATCATCGGGAGGAGTACGAGAACGTGTTTATCGTGACGGAGTCAATCTTCAGCATGGATGGCGACGTGGCAGACTTGCAGGAATTGTGTGATCTGAAGAGGGAATACGATACGTTCCTGTACGTGGATGAGGCGCACGCTGTCGGGGTTCGAGGTACGAACGGGCTGGGATGTTGCGAGGAGCAGGGCTGCATGGATGATATTGATTTTATCGTGGGTACTTTCGGGAAGGCATTTGCATCTTACGGGGCTTTCGTGGTTTGTGATGAGATGTTTCGGGATTTCTTGGTGAACACACAGCGCAGTTTGATTTTCACCACAGCATTGCCTCCGGTAAACGTGGCATGGACACGTTTTATCCTTAACCGGATGCCGGATTTTTACTCTTATCGCATGAAACTGACAGGCATCGCCGAACGACTGCGAGCGACACTGGCAAACCGGGGATTCGAGACCCGGGGAGATTCTCATATCGTGCCTTTCTTGTGTGGAAGTAACGAGAATAGTGTTTATATGTCCGAGTTGTTCCAAGATAACGGTTTTTTCGTGTTGCCTGTGAGATACCCGACCGTGCCGAAGAACGAGGCTCGTATCCGGTTCTCGTTGAATGCAGCGATTCCGGAGGAGGATTACGATTGTTTGATGGAGTTTATAGAGGTTAGTTTATGAGTTCATAAAGTTTATAAGGTTTATAAAGTAGTGGACCCCTGCGGGGCGCTTTGTTGACGGCAGCTGGGGCTGCCGGTAAATATTGTCCGAAGGACATCCGTCACTTTATGAACTTTATAAACCTTACGAACTTTATGAACCCAATTAAGTATTATGAAAAGGAAATGGATTACTAAAGAGGGAAACCGGGTACTCACGTTATTTTTTTGCGGTTGGGGTATGGATGAACGTACTGTGCAACACGTGAGGAGGATGGGTGATTTGCTTTTGTTCTACGATTACCGGGATATTTCCGGGGAGGATGCACCGGAGGTTGAGGGGTACGAGAGTGTTCGGGTCGTGGCTTGGTCGATGGGTGTGTGGGCAGCATCGGTGTTATTGAGCCGTTGGAATATTCCGGTTTCCTGCCGGGTGGCTATCAACGGGACAGAACGCCCGGTGGATGAGCATTACGGGATTCATCCTAAGATATATTTGCTGACGGAACGAGGTATGACCGAACAAGGAAGAGACAAGTTCTTTGCCCGTATGCTTTCCGGGAAGGAAGAAATGGAACGTTTCGAGGAAAACAGGCCTTGCAGGGCTATTGATGAGCAAAGGGACGAATTGCGACTTATCCGGGAGCAGTCGGCACGGGAAATGCCCGAAATGCACTGGGACCGGGTTTATGTTTCCGAGGAGGATGTTATCTTCCCGGTGGAAAATCAACGGAACTGGTGGGGGAATCGTGTCGAGATTATTACGCTACCGGGGGGACATTACCCGTTTTACGTGTTAGATAATTGGGAAAAGATATGGAAATAAATAAAGAAGAGGTAGAACAGCGTTTTAGGCGGAGTCGGGTTAGCTACAATGACAATGCGCGGGTGCAGAAAATGGTCGTTGATCGGATGGTTCCCATGATTTTGTCATCCGTGGAGCGTGTGCCGGAGAAGATATTGGAGATCGGTTGCGGTACGGGTTTGTTGACCTCGCAACTGCAACGAACTTTTCCGAGTGACGGGTTGTACTTGAACGATCTGGTGGAGGAGTTGTGTTATCACGCGGCGACGGTTAATCATGTGCCGCTGAAGCATTGTTTCCCGGGGGATGTGGAGAAGTTGTTTTTGCCCCTTAGTTTTGATCTGATTGCTTCTGCGTCCACTTTTCAGTGGTTTACGACTCCGGAAGAAACGTTCAAGAAATTGTCCAAGCGATTGGAGCAAAGGGGGGTGTTGGTGTTCAGTACCTTTGGGAAATTTAACTTGCGTGAAATTCGACTGACCACGGGGGGTGGGCTTGATTATTGGAATAAGGAAGAACTGGAAAAGATGCTGAAACCTTACTTCGAAATCGAATTGATAGAGGAAGAATTTCATATGCTTGAATTTGATACCCCGTTAGCGGTACTCCAACATCTGAAAAAGACGGGGGTGAATGTTTCGGGTGATTCGACAATCTGGACGAAAGGACGGGTGGATGCCTTTATCAAGGACTATAACGCCCGTTTTGCCATTGACGGAAAGGTTGCCCTAACTTACCATCCGCTTTATTTTGTGTGCAGGAGGAAATGAAGCTAAAAGTTAAAAGCTAAAAACTAAAAGTGGAGAGTGGAAAGATTCAGTGATTGCCGATTCAATGATTAGGTGATTAAAAAGAGCGTTGCGTAGAGGGTGGGAATCACTAAATCGGAAATCACTAAATCAAGAAATTAGTAGGATCTAAAATTATTAAATCTAAAATCAATAAGGTGGTATATTTTGTAAGTGGAATAGATACGGATGCCGGGAAGTCGGTGGTGACTGGGTTGCTGGCTCGCTCTTTGAGAAAGAGAGGGGTAAACGTGATTACCCAGAAGTTTATACAGACGGGATGGGTCGGTATATCAGAGGATATTCTGAAACACCGGGAGATTATGGGAATCGAACCGCAACCCGTGGATAAGGACGGGACGACGTGTCCTTACGTGATGACGTATCCGGCCTCACCTCATTTGGCGGCGGAGATTGATAAGGTGACGCTGGACATGGAGCGGATTACGGTTTTAACCCGTAAACTGGATGCTTTGTACGATATGGTGTTGCTGGAGGGAGCCGGGGGACTGTATGTGCCTGTTACTAGGGATTATTTCACGATAGATTATATTCAGGAGCATGATTATCCTTTGATTCTCGTGGCGTCTTCCAAACTGGGAAGTATTAACCACACGCTGATGAGCCTAGAGCTTTGCCGTATGCGGGGAATTAAGGTGGCGTGTCTCGTGTACAATCGTTTCCCGAATGATAGTGAGTGGATCACGAATGATTCGATTACGATATTCAAACATTACTTGGAACAATATTTCCCGTCGACAGCGTTGATTGAGGTTCCCGTGGTATACGGAACCGATTATCCGGACGTGGATGTCAGTGCGTTGGAGGGTAGAAGATGAGAAGAGTGGAACTACTTTCCCCGGCAAAGAATGTTGATGTGGCGATTGCCGCTATCAATAACGGTGCGGATGCCGTGTATATCGGCGGTCCGACTTTCGGGGCCCGGAAAGCGGTAGGGAACAGTCTGGAGGACATTGAGAAGGCAGTGTGCTATGCACATCGGTTTTATTGCCGGGTGTTTGTCACGCTGAACACGATTCTCTACGACGAGGAGTTACCGGAAGTAGAACGATTGATTCACAGCCTGTACCGGATCGGCGTGGATGCTATTATCGTGCAGGATCCGGCCATACTGAAGTTGGATTTGCCGCCGATAGCGTTGCACGCCAGCACACAGATGCATAATTATGATCTGGAGCGTATCAAGTTTCTCGATCGGTTAGGGTTCCAACGTATCGTGTTGGCGCGGGAATTGTCACTGGAACAATTACGGGAGATTCGCCGGGAAGTGAAAGCCGAGCTGGAGTATTTCGTTCACGGGGCCTTGTGTGTCAGTTTAAGCGGACAATGCTATATGTCACATTACTTGACGAAACGATCGGCTAACCGGGGCGAGTGTGCCCAAGCCTGCCGGATGCAGTGGACGGTGGAGGATGATGCGGGAAAGGTGGTGCTGAAGGATAAGTATGTACTTTCGCTGAAGGATTTGAACTTATCGGCTCATTTGTCGGAGTTGGTTGAAGTAGGCATTGATTCTTTCAAGATCGAGGGACGGTTGAAGGAGGCGGATTACGTGGCAAATGTCACGAGTTATTACTCCGGCCGTCTGGATGAAATTGTGGCTCGCAATGAGGATTTGGCACGAGTGGGTGCCGGATACGTGAAGGCCGGTTTCGAGGCTGATCCCGAGCGGAGTTTTAACCGGGGATACACGGACTACTTCTTCGTGCAGAGGAAAACGGGTATGGTGAACATGGATTCCCCGAAGTCGATGGGGAAGAAGGTGGCTATGGTGAAGCAAGTGAAGGGAAATCAGATGTGGGTGGAGTTGCTGGAACCCGTGCATAACGCTGATGGGTTGTGTTACTTTGATGGCCGGGAATTGCGGGGTGTGAAGGTGAACACGGCCGAGGGAAATCGTCTGACTTGTAACGAGAGATTGAACGTGAAACCGGGAACGTTGTTGTACCGGAATTATGACCACGAGTTTGTAACACGTCTTGCTAAAGGGACTTCCGTGCGGAAGATTAAAGTGAAGGTTGACGTGTATGCGGAGGATGCCCGGCTGGTATTGGTAGCCACGGACGAGAATGGGGTTTCTGTGATGGTACGGAGTGACGAGACGTTCGAGGTGGCCACGAATCCTGTGCAGATGGAACGTGTGGTGGGGCAATTGCGGAAAAGCGGGGATACGGAGTACGATTGTTGCGAGGTGGAATATCACGATGAAACGGTGCTTTTCATTCCTTCTTCCGTGGTGAATGGCTATCGTCGGCAATTGCTGGATGCCTTGAGCCGGGAACGGGAGGAGCAACGGGAGAGATGGGTGCAGGAGCCTTTGAACCGGGACGTGAGATATACCGGGAGTGCCGACTGGCGGCTGAACGTGGTGAACCGTCTTGCGACGGAGTTCTATCGGGAGCATGGTGTGGAGACGGTTGAACCGGGATTCGAGAAGGAAAACAGGCGGAGTGGCCGGGAAGTAATGACTACCCGCTATTGCCTGTTGTTCGAGCTGGGGATGTGTCGTAAGACGGGGAAGGATAAGGCGTTGAAATTTCCGTTGTATCTTTCCAACAATTTGGGACGGTTCCGGCTTGAATTCGATTGTAAGAATTGTTTCATGAAGGTGTTATCTATTTAATTAATGCACTAGTTTCAGACCGACAACTCCCGTCAGGATCAGGAACACGAAAAGGAGACGGTATATATTCGTCGAGTCATGGAAAAAGAAAATTCCCAATAGCACGGTACCGACTGCACCGATTCCGGTCCAGATGACGTATGCCGTGCCGATGGGGATGCTCTTTTGTGCCAGATAGAGCAGGAACCCGCTCAGCCCCATGGAGACCACGGAAAGGGCGATGAAGTGGTAGAAGTATTTCTCGTGTAATCCGGCAAGTTTAAAGCCGAGGGGCCAGCCGATTTCCAATAATCCGGCACATACCAGTAAAATCCATTGCATAGTTGTATTTATTAAGTGTTACGGGACAAAGTTAGGGCGACCGGGAGGGAAAATACTTGATAATTATCAAGAAGTCTGTATATTTGTTTTTACAATAATAGTATCTTGTATGATTGATGAAAACGTGTTGGAACGCTTGAAACCCTACCTGACGGAAGTGAGTTACCCGAAAGGGTATGTTTTGTTCAACAACGAGAAGTTGGAGAGAAATATCTACTTTATCAAGCGGGGGATCGCGAGGGCATTTGTTGAGGCTGATGGCCGGGAGGTCACGATCTGGTTCGGACAGGAGGGAGATGTGATTATATCTGCCAGGGGATACGTGTACGGGGAGAAAGGTTACGAGACTATGGTGCTTTTGGAAGATTCGGAACTCTACCGGGTGAGTGGGAAGGATTTACAGGATTTGTATTGTAACGATATTGTTATTTGTAACTGGGCAAGGCGATTGATTGAGCGGGAATTTGTGAGGACAGAACACCATCTGATTGCCAACCTCTCGGAACCTGCGGCCGATAGGTATACGCAGTTATTGCGGGAAAAACCGGAGATACTGCGTCGGGTGCAGTTGCAGCATATTGCGTCTTTCTTGGGGATTTCCTCGGAACATCTGAGCCGGATTCGGGCGATCACTAAAAACAGAACGAAGTAACGAAAAGTTTCACGAACTGAAACTGTCCCGTTTTTTCCATGTATGATTTTGTCAACCATGAAAGAAAGGCTTGATAAAATGGGAATATATCAGTGATTTTTACTATCTTGCACAAGTTTATGTAATTATTGTAAGGAAGTTATGCGAATTATTCAATATATCGGTGTGATTCTTTTCTTTTTCCTCGTGTCCTGCGAGAAAGATAACGTGGAACCACAGAAGACAAGGACGTTGATGGTTTACTTGGCGGGAGATAATAATCTTTCGGGGCATATGCAAAAGAATATCAGTTCCATGATGTCCGCTTGGAAGAAGAGTTATAATGCGAATATCGTGATCTATTTTGATGCTCCCAATGCTGCACCGGAGCTTTACACGTTCCGATTTAAAGGAAAAGAGGTGGAGAAACAAGTACTAAAAACGTATGAGGAGATGGATTCTGCGGATCCGGAAGTTCTGAAAAAGATATTGAATGAGATGCAGGATTTATACCCATCAGATTCGTATGGTTTAATTCTTGGTTCACATGCTTCAGGGTGGATTCCTTCAGGGGGATTTGGTCGGAGTAATCGGATGTTATATGCAGAGCCGGTGCTGACCCGGAGTTTCGGCACGGACTATACCGGGCCAAGCCAAATGGATACACGAGATATGGCAAAGGCAATTCCTTTCAATAAGGAGAATCTGGAATTTATCCTGTTCGATGCTTGTCTAATGTCTTCCATTGAAGTGCTTTATGATTTGCGGGACAAGGCTAAATACGTGATTGCCTCTCCGGCTGAACTTCCGGCACCGGGTTTCCCTTATAACCGGGTGATGCCTTATTTCTGGGGGAAGGGAAAGAATTTGGAAAAGGATTTGGTGAAAGTGTGTGATGAATTTTGGGATTATTATAACACGTATAATGCCACTAATCGATTTGGTACGATTGCTTTAATAAAGATGGATGGGATGGAGCATTTATTTGATCTTACTCGTGAGATCTTGCAAGGGAAGAAGGATTACGTGGCTGATATATATCAGAAAGCTGTTTATTGTTATCCTATGGTGGAATACTCCAAGTATGATAGATTTTTTGACTTGGGAGAATATATGAAGTATATGACTGAGGGAAGAGAAGGACTTTACAAGGAGTATCGTGATTTTTTGGATAATCAGGTTGTTATCTATAAAAATGTAACGAATCCATTTTATTATATATCAATACCGGAGGAAAAATTTAGCGGGATTGCAACTTACATACCACTCAGTATATGGCCTACCGAGACAAACGCTTATTGGGGATTTTCCTGGTCAGGTGTCTATGATGCGGTAACGGAATAAGTGAGATTATCCCTAATCCAGTAGTTTTCTTCGGGATCTAATGGCCTGAAATCTTGTTCTTGCTTGTATATGGCCTTGTTACGGGGCTATAGGACGGGGTTTTCAATCATGTTATTTTTAATTGTCATCTGTTAAAATGGCGGCTATGATCGGGCGATAAGCGGGCGAGTAGGCGGCGATAGCGCCTAATTGTCACCTAATAATCACTCAATCATCAGGTAACGGGGATGGATATCCCCGTGGAAGGGGATGTTACCCCCCTCGTTATTGCCAGTGACTTGTAGAAATGTTGTGCCGTACTCTCCTTAATAT
>NZ_JBCOSQ010000079.1:0-21156 GCF_040920905.1 Butyricimonas sp. RTP31003st1_G1_RTP31003_210430
ATTCTTTATCATAAGGAATTTGCCGCTGCTGATGATCCGGTAGCTTTGAAAAAAGATTTGTTGGCGCAGTATAGGGATGAGGTGGCTAATCCTTATATCGCTAACGAGAAGGGATTTATTGATGAGGTGATAGACCCGGCGGTTACCCGACAAAAGGTTATACGAGTTTTGAAATCTCTGGAAAAGAAATCAGTAAGTCTACCACGACGCAAACATGGAAATATTCCTCTTTAAACGTAAAATGTAAAGTATGATAAAATCAGTTTTAATAGCAAACCGGGGAGAGATTGCCATCCGGATTGCACGTACTGCCAGACGCATGGGAATCGTGACGTACGCCATTCGTACCCGGAAGGAGCCGGAGACCGTGTATTTATCGTCTGTTGATATTGTTCTTGACTTCCCGGAAACGGATGGGAATGTGCCTGAATTTTTGGATATTGATCGTTTGATTTATTTGGCCCGGGAACATGAGATCGAGTCTCTTCATCCGGGGTATGGTTATTTGTCAGAGAATGCGGAATTGGCGGAACGGTGTCGAGAGAACGGGATTATTTTTATTGGTCCCTCGCCGGAGGTGATTCGTCTGATGAGTGATAAGGTGGCGGCAAAGGAGATTGCAGAACGTAGTGGCGTGCCTATGCTGGGTGCTAGCAAGGGTGCCGTTCGGGATGTTGATGATGCTCGGGAGACGGCGGATAGGCTAGGGTATCCGGTTATTATAAAGGCTGTTTCTGGAGGAGGAGGAAGGGGGATGCGTATTGTACGCAAGAAGAGTGAACTGGCTCAATTATACAAGTTAGCTGCGGCAGAGGCTCAAGTAGCTTTTAATGATCCTTCTGTTTTCATTGAAAAATATCTTGAAAGTCCGAAACATATCGAGTTCCAGATTGTTGCCGATAATTATGGGAACGTGGTTCATCTGGGTGAACGTGAGTGTTCCATTCAGCGGAAACATCAAAAATTAATGGAAGAGGCCCCATCTCCGGCTCTTGATGATCGTTTGCGGAAGAAGATGGCCACGGCTGCTGTTGCTTTGGCTAAAGCTGCGAGGTATCAGAATCTGGGAACCGTGGAATTTTTGCTGGATCGTCAAAAGCGTTTTTATTTTATGGAGATGAATACTCGTATTCAGGTGGAACATCCGGTTACCGAGGAGATTACTGGATTTGATCTGGTGGAGTTACAATTTAATATTGCCGCAGGGCGTAAGTTACCGCTCCGTCAGTCTCAAATTCGGCTCACGGGCTGGTCTATCGAATGTCGGATTAATGCTGAGGATGTACAGGCTGGGTTTGCTCCTAGTATGGGTGTTATCCGGCGATTGCGTTTGCCGCAGGGAAATCATATCCGTATTGAAACAGGAATTGCTCCCGGCTCGGAAATTACTCCTTTTTTCGATTCAATGGTGGCGAAATTGATCGTTACGGGGGAGACTCGGGAACAAGCTATCGAGCGAATGCTTTCTGCTTTGGAGAGATTCCATGTAAAGGGAATCCGGACGACAATTCCTTTTTGTAAAGCGGTTCTTCATAACGAGACTTACCGTAATGGTGATTTTGATACTTCATTTATAGAGAGTCGATTGAGTTCTCCGGTTTGGCGAGAGCCTCACGAGGAGTTGCTGGGTGCTTTGTTTGCGGTATATACATATACTCACGAGAATACACCGGAGGTCGGTCCCGACACCCGTATTGATCCTTGGGTGCTTAATAAACGAATTAGAAATTTATAATGATCGGATATGGATAACAAGGACGTAACAAAATATATAGCCCTTAGTGGCAGTAACACGGCATACGAGTTCTCCGTGAAAAATAATTACGAGTTTAGTCTGAAACGGCAAAATATGCGTATTGATTTAGTCGAAGAGGCTGATGGTTTTTTGATCCTGCTGTACAAGGGGATTCGCTATCCGGTGGAAATTGTGTCTCGCAGGCAGAATGAATACGAGATTTTACTTAACGGGGTGGCCTATACGTTTTCGGTGGAAACTCCTTTTTCTTTGAAACGGAAAAGATTGTTGGCAGGTCGGCAGGGTGAAGTCTTCGACATGACTATTAAATCTCCTATGCCGGGAAAAATTTTGGATGTATCGATAGAAGTCGGGCAGGAGATTAATAAGGGAGATACGCTAGTCGTGCTTGAGGCAATGAAGATGCAAAATGTTATCATCGCTTCTCAAAAAGGACGAGTTCGTCGGGTATGCGTGGTTGCCGGTCAAACTGTGAGTAAAGACGAGATTCTGGTGGAAATCGGGGCGTAGATACTCTCTTTCGTGAAAAGACCACTTACAAGGGTAAGGTATTCCGGTAAACGGGCATCGTTGCTCCATTGTAATTCGATGTGGAGAAGTTCGGAGGCTGTTTTGCCGATGTCGAATCCCACGGATTCAAGCGATGGGCGTATTTCTTGAGGATGGAGACAGGGAAAACCGTTTATCCGGGTACACGAGTTTAGGGGGCATAAGTGACAGGTCCCTGCATAAAAGGCCCGGCTGTCAGGATATTCATGTTCAAGAGTCAGTAGTCGAGGATCAATGATCTTCCGGGCAGATTCTATGGCTTGGAGGGAAATTGTTTTGTGCCGTTCAAGTGTCGTGCAGGAATTGCGGGTTGCCGTTTCGAATGTTATTTTAGTTCCGATAATGTACGTTTGTTGATAACCGGAGAGGTATTCGTCCATGTTAAACTCGAAAGGAGGGCAGGCCCAGCAACGGTTATAGCGTTCGCATTGCTGACAGAAAGAAATAAATTTTTCCGGATTGCGATACTCCTGAATGTATTGCGAGGTCGGGAGCGAGACGATATGGTGCGTGAGTTCATACATTTTTTATCTGGTTTATTAAACGTATTGGGGATACGGGTTATATTCCCAGAGAATTACTTTTTCCGAATGAAGAGAGGCTGGAACGTTTATCAATCTTTGGTTGGAACTTCCTCGAAAGAGCAGACCTTCCTTTCGTTTGGCCGGATCAAATCGTCCGTCGACTAAAACATCTATGTAAGGTAGAATTTGGGAAAGTCGTCTGGAATTAATAATTTCCTCGTAGCGGAAACCCGTGTAGCACCAGATATTTTTGGATGTAATGATTTTCAGTCGTTTGGCCAATTGTGTGAATCCTTCTACTTGAAATAGCGGATCTCCCCCACTGAATGTTACGTCGGAGAAAGGATTGTTTGTGATTTTCGTTACAATATAATCCAAAGAAACAGGATGGCCGTTTCGTAAGTTCCAGGATTGCGGGTTATGGCAACCCGGGCAATGATGAGTACAACCCGCTGCGTAGACGGACACCCGGAATCCGGGTCCGTCAACAACGGTGTCTTCAATAATGTCCAATAATGTAATCGTGTTAGTCATGTCTTACCCGGTCGTTTAGTTCTGCTAGTTTTGCGTGATTCCAGCGGTCAGTGGTACCTACCAGATAACCGGTAATTCTTTGTAAGCGGTCAATGTTCGTACTTCCGCATTTCGGACAGGTTTCCAAATGTGCGGAGGCATCCTCGAAACCGCAGTCCATGCAACGATTCCGGTTGTGGTTCACGGAGCAATACCCCATATTGTACCGGTCCATCATATCGACAACTGCCATAATCGTGCTTGGATTGTGGGTAGCATCCCCGTCTATCTCGACATAAAAGATATGGCCGCCCCGGGTCAAGTCGTGATAAGGTGCTTCAACCTCGGCTTTATGGCGGGCGCTGCATTTATAATACACGGGTACGTGATTGGAATTCGTGTAATATTCCCGATCCGTGATTCCCGGTAAGATGCCGAAACTTTTCTTGTCTTTTGCGGTAAATTTTCCGGAGAGTCCTTCGGCAGGAGTGGCGAGTACGCTGTAATTGTGTTGATATTTATCCGAGTACTCGTTTGCCTTGTCCCTGATATGTGATACGATGCGTAGGCCGAGTTTCTGTGCATCGTCGTCTTCTCCATGATGTTTACCGGTTAGAGCAACTAGACATTCGGCCAAGCCAATAAAGCCGATTCCGAGAGTCCCTTGGTTAATGACGTTCTCGATAGTGTCGTCCGGTCCCAGTTTTTCACTACCCAGCCAGAGAGAAGACATGAGTAACGGGAATTGCTTTACCCGGGCTGTTTTCTGGAATTCGAGACGTCGGTGCAGTTGTAAAGCCGTTAAGTCGAGTATTTCATCCAGTTTTGAGAAGAATGTTTCCACCCGGGTGGTCTTGTCCTTTATTTCCATACATTCGATGGCAAGTCGTACGATGTTTACCGTGGAGAAAGAAAGGTTACCACGTCCGATAGAGGTTTTTTCTCCGAAGCGATTTTCGAATACGCGGGTACGACATCCCATAGTGGCTGTTTCGTAGCGGAATCGTTCGGGATCATCAGCTCTCCATTGTTCATGCTGGTTGAAAGTGGCATCCAAGTTTATGAAATTCGGGAAAAAGCGACGGGCGGAAACCTTGCATGCGAACTCGTATAGATCGTAATTCGGGTCTTCCGGAAGGTAGTTTACTCCTTTTTTCTTTTTCCAGATTTGAATCGGGAAAATAGCCGTGGCTTCGTTACCCACTCCCCGGTAGGTGGAACGCAATAATTCACGGATGACACAACGTCCTTCGGCAGAAGTGTCTGTGCCGTAGTTGATGGAGCTGAAAACAACCTGATTACCTCCCCGGCTGTGGATGGTATTCATGTTGTGGATAAAAGCTTCCATGGATTGATGTACCCGGTTTACCGTGCGGTTGATGGCGTGTTGTAAAACTCGTTGTTCTCCGGTCAAACCTGATAGTTCCCGGGGAATATAGTCTTGAATTTCGATGTGATAAAGATGGTTATAGTTTTCTCCGTTTAATTCTTCCAATACTTTGACTTCTTCCACGAAACTGGAACGTACATAGGGAGCCAGGTAAAAGTCAAAAGCGGGAATCGCCTGTCCCCCGTGCATCTCGTTTTGGGCGGTTTCCAGAGAGATACACCCTAGGATGCTGGCTGTTTCGATACGTTTGGCAGGACGTGATTCCCCGTGTCCGGCAAAGAATCCGTTTCTCAGAATCTTATCCAACGGGTGTTGCACACAGGTAAGGCTTTTCGTGGGGTAATAGTCTTTGTCGTGAATATGCAAGTAGCCTTGGCGAACTGCGGTTTT
Source organism: Butyricimonas sp. RTP31003st1_G1_RTP31003_210430 (assembly GCF_040920905.1). Taxonomy (NCBI): domain Bacteria; kingdom Pseudomonadati; phylum Bacteroidota; class Bacteroidia; order Bacteroidales; family Odoribacteraceae; genus Butyricimonas; species Butyricimonas sp. RTP31003st1_G1_RTP31003_210430. Next base: position 5,123 of record NZ_JBCOSQ010000079.1, read on the forward strand.
CACTTCTTCGGTTAACAAGTAGTCGTCAACAAAAGGCTTGGTAGTTTCACTGGAAAATTTCATCATCATCCCTGCCGGGGTGTCCGCATTCATATTTGCGTTTTCCCGGGTAATGTCGTTGGATTTTGTTTCGATAATTTCCAGAAAAATATCTCTCGTTTTTGCTTTACGTGCAACGCTCCGCTGGTTTCGATAAGCGATATATAGTTGTGCCACATCTTTTCTGCGGCTTTTCATGAGTTCGATCTCTACATTGTCTTGTATTTCTTCCACGGTCATCTGTTCTGCCCCGCGGTAAGCGACCCGGTCGGCAATGGTGGATGCCAATTCCATATCCTCTCCTTGAGCCGTGTGGAGCATTGCCCGACGAATGGCCGCGATAATTTTTTCTTCATTAAAGCCGACAACCCGGCCATCCCTTTTTACAACTGTCTGAATCATGTCTTTCTTATTCCTTTAGTTTAGTTACAATTACATGAATTTTAATTTTGTTTTGGTTTGAGATGACTTTATGATTAAAAACGGGATGTAAGTATGTTTGAAATACCTGCGTTCCCGGCTTTTTCCTCGAAAGCCTTTGAAACCTCTGGTCTTGGCAGGTCTTCTGACTTGTTCCCGGTCAAGCGCCTTCCCGTTGGAAAACAGTGGCAATGTGATGCTTGAACGATTCAGTGAAACTTACAGCAGCGGGACTGTTCAGGATTTTCACCTGATTCCCTTTTAATCCTTGTTGAAGGAACCAAAATCTAGACAAATGTATAAATAATTTTTCTATTGGTGAGAGAAAAAATATCTTTTTTGGAAAACTTTCTTGTTTGATTTTTTCAAAAAGTTTTCCAAAAAGAATTTTTTGATCTAAGATAGTGATGCCAGCAGAGTGTTTAAATTGGATGCGAAAATTTTTACAGACATGGCAAGTAGAATGATGCCAAAGAATTTTCGTAGAATGTAAACGCCGCCTTTCCCGAGAACCCGTTCTACTAAATAGACATTGCGTAGAACAATATAGACGACCGTCATGTTAAGAAGAATGGCAATGATAATACTAAAAACGCTACATTCAGCTTTAAGTGTCAGCGTGGTTGCTAATGCCCCGGCTCCTGCGATAAGCGGAAAGATAACAGGTACGATTGTTGCCGAACCTTCCGGGCCATCATTTCTGAAAATCTCGATACTAAAGGTCATTTCTATGGCGAGTACGAAAAGCACTAATGCCCCGGCAAGGGCAAAAGAGGAAATGTCGATGTTGAATAATTTCAATAATCCGTCTCCCGCGAAAAGAAATGCTATAAATATAACGAGAGATATTCCTGCGGCTTTTTCGGCACTGACTTTTTTTCCTGCATCATTCAACCCGATAATAATAGGAGTTGATCCCGTGATGTCGATCACGGCGAAAAGTACCATAAAGGCGGTGAATATTTCTTTTATATTGATACTGAAGTCCATATTCGTATAACATGAAATTTGCGGGTTACAAGTGCTGTACGTATTTATGAAACCAACGTTAAAGAGGTGTACTGTCACTTGTAGTCCCGCAAATTTACGATTATTTTTTATAATTCCCATATTTCGGCATCGGAGGGTACGTGTATCCGTGCGGATAACGGGGCGATGCGTGTGATATTTAATAGGTGTTTATAGGTGAAGTTTTCGGAAATCGAGTTGTTCCCCCAACTTCCGCACCCGAGGGTGTTGGTCACGGGGAGCCCGTTTTGTATGGAACCTCCGGCCGTGGTAGCACACGGGGCATTCACGATCAGGCGTGATACGGAGAGTTCTGTTCCAGCCTTGATGATGTTTGCTTGATTGTTGGAGTGGATTCCGGCCGTGTGTCCGTTTCCTTCCATGAACAGATTTGTTTTGGCGATTTTTATCGCTTCATCAAAGTTGTCATAAGCGAATGCAGCCATGACGGGACACATTTTTTCTTTGCAGATGAGGTCGTCACGTCCTATTCCGTGAGCTTCTACCACGAGGACTCGGGTGTTACCCGGTACGAAGATGCCGGCTTTGCTTGCGATTGTCTGAACGGATTGTCCGACAATATCCCTGCAAATATGCCCGTCTTCAAAAAGTGCATTAACTACTTTGTCCCGATCTTCTTCGGACACGATGTATGCCCCGTGACGGCGGAAAGTGTCCATGACTTCCTGTTTGTCGTCTTTGTGATAAATGAAACTCTGTTCCCCGGAACAGATGATACCATTGTCAAAGGAGCGACCGGTGATGACTTTTTCTGCCGCTACATCGAAATCAATAAATCGATCTAGGATTACCTGTACGTTACCTGCGCCGACACCGAAAGAGGGTTTGCCCGATGAGTAAGCTGATTTTACCATGGGCATTCCTCCCGTGGCAACCACGACATCACAAGCTTCCATAAGTTCGCAAGTCTTTTCGATCGTGGGTTCCTCGATCACCTGAACTAGACCTTCCGGAACTTCAAACGGGGCAATAGCCTCGATAATAAGTTTCACGGCTGCACTAGAACATTGTTTTGCTTTCGGGTGAGGGGCTATGATGATAGCATTCTTTGTTTTTAATGCAAAGATAATTTTAGACATCGGGGTAACTACGGGATTTGTCATCGGAGTAATTCCGGCTACCACGCCAATAGGTTTAGCTATTTCGATAAGATTCGTTCTCTCGTCAATACTTAGGATTCCCATGGATTTTTTTCCTTTCAGGTTGTACCATACTCCCTTGGATTTATTCCTGTTTTTGGCTACTTTGTCTTCGTAAACACCCATTTGGGTTTCATCAATCGTAAGTCGTGCCAGTTCTTCTGCATGGTCAAAAATTGTGCGGGCGGCAGCTTTAATGACTTGATCGACTCTTTCTTGGTCGAATCGTTCATCATAAATAACTTGAGCTTTGCGGGCTCTTTCTACCATTTCTTTTATTTCCATGATATTTTTAATATAGGGTTGAATAGATTTCTTTTATTTCTTCTCTTGTTAATTCCACGTGGTTGTTAGCCAGCAGGCGTTGTTGTGTTTGAAGTACGTTGTCGGTGAACCCATCAATTTCTTCGGGTTTCATACCATAGGTGTGGAGTGGGTTTTTGGATAACAATTTACCCAATAGGTAATCGAGTTCTTCATACACGTGTTCCGTGTCGGTTCCCAGGAGGTGTGCGAGTAGCGCGTTAACTTCCGTGATGTTCCCGAAAGGTTTTTTCTTGTAATAGAACTTGAATACTTCTGTGAAGAACTGGTAATTAGCTTCCCCGTGGGGTACGTGATAGTTTCCCCCGAGCGGGTAAGATAGTGCGTGTACGGCACCCACTCCGGTGTTTCCGAATGCAATACCGGCATAATTGCTAGCAATCAGCATTTCTCTCAGGCGCTCTAGGCGATATTCCGGTCCTTGTGCGGCAATGTGTTTGAAAACGTCAATGATGCTTTCAATGGCTGCTCGACAGAATATCTGGGTGTAGGGATTTGATTTCGGGGAAACGTATGATTCTACGGCATGGATGAGGGCATCGATGGAACTGCACACGAAAAACTTGTAGGGAAGTCCCCGTACCAGTTCCGGGATTAACACGGCATCATCTGCTAGTAGGGCGTCATCGGCCAATCCCATTTTCGTGTGGCGGGATTTGATCTCGGCGATCGAAATATTGGTTACTTCGCTACCGGTGCCGCAGGTAGTGGGGAGGATCACCAATTGACGGGCTTTTTCAATGGGTATTTTGCGTTCGAAAGCATCCGTTGCATTAACGATGCCACGCAGAGTAAATAGTTTAGAGACGTCAATGACGGTTCCTCCCCCTACGGCTATCACACGGGTATAATTTTCTAGTTGAATGTCCGCGAGAATATGGTTGATCATCTCGTCGGATGGCTCTCCCATTCCGTATTGTTCTTGCATGATGAAACGACAAGGAAGGTTAAGACCACGCATGTATGGATTGTATAGGAATTCGTTCGTGATGATTAAATCTTCTTTCGTGAGATTGAATTCTTTGGCAAAGTCTGCAAAAGAGTCGAATTCACTTAAACGGGTTTTTAATTTGAATAATTGCATGATTATTTCATTTTATATTGTTTTTAGTGCTAACGGGAAACGACGAAAGAATTCTTCCGTGAGTGATTCCCTGAAATCGGGATGAGCTATCCGGATTAGGTTCTCGGCTCGTTGGCGTAAAGTTTTTCCTTTGAGGTGAGCGATTCCGTACTCCGTGACAATATAATCCACCTCGTTTCGTGAAGTCGTGACGGCTGCTCCTGCTGCTAGATACGGTACGATACGGGAAACCTTCCCCCGGGCTGCCGTGGAAGGCATGGCCAGGATGGATTTACCGCCTTCGGAGAGAGCTGCTCCCCGGATGTAATCGACTTGGCCTCCCGTTCCGCTGAATTGTTTCGGGCCGATGGTTTCGGAACAAACTTGTCCGGAAAGATCGATCTCGATACAAGAGTTGATGGATATTAATTGACGATTCTGGCAAATGATGTAAGGATCGTTTACATAGTCCACGGGAAAGAGGGCTACATCGGGATTGTTATCAACAAAATCGTATAGGCGTTGGCTTCCCATGAGGAAGGTGGCAACCAGTTTCCCCGGATGGAGGGTTTTACATTTTCCGTTGATGACTCCTTTTTGGACCAGATCGATTACCCCGTCAGAGAACATTTCCGTGTGAATACCCAGATCTTTTTTGTCTTGCAGGCATTGCAGGACGGCATCGGGGATAGCTCCTATTCCCAGCTGCAGGGTGGAGCCATCCTCGATGAGTTCTGCACAGTACCGACCGATAGCTTGTTCCGTTTCCCCGATTTTAGGCAGGGGTATTTCAAACAAGGGGTTGGAGGTTTCCACGATATAATCCAGTTCGGAAACGTGTATGTGGTTATCACCTCCAACATGAGGCATCCGGTCGTTCACTTCGGCAATCACCATGCGTGCGGCATGAGCCGCGGGTTTCGTGTAGTCGGAAGAAACTCCGAAACTACAATAACCTTCTTCGTCCGGTGTGCTGAGATGAACGATTGCCACGTCAACAGGCAGAGTTCCGTTGCGGAAAAAGTGTGGTAATTCGTGAAAGAAACAAGGAATGAAGTCTGCACGGTCTTCATTCACGGCTTGTCGGGTGTTTCCTCCCACGAAATTGGTGTTGTGCCGGAAGTGGGATAACATTTCCGGTTGAGTATAAGCTCCATCGCCAAGGCATAGCATATGGTATATTTCCACGTTATGGAAATCGTCTTTGTGTGCCACGAGAGCTTTGGTGATTTCCTGAGGAACACCTGCTGCATGGGCAAAGACAACCCGGTCGTTGTTCCGGATGGCCTTGATTGCTTTCTCGGCTGTGGTTAGTTTTTGTGTATAAAGTTCTTTCCAGTTCATCATCTATCTGTTTTATTGCGGTTGAGAATCTGACGAGCAAAGTCTAATATACCGGGATCTATTTCGTTCACCAGAATGACTTTCCCGATCTTGTTTCCCATTTGTTCCGAGAGAATGCGTTGCACGGTCTGTTCAATCGTGATTTGTGCGGCAGGGCATCCCTTGCAGTTGCCGAGTAGAGCAACCCGCACGTCTTTCTCGCGGATTTCCCGAATAACAATATCCCCCCCGTGGTCCTGGAGGAGAGGGCGAATGTGTGTTTTTATGATCTCCTCCAGGTGCTTCCACAGAGTCGTGGGGTCTTGATTATTTCCGGTTCTTACTTTCATCGATCCGGGCAATTTGTTTTGCTAATTCTTTCTTGTTTTCGAGGTTTCCTTGCCGGGCAATCATGATTCGTTGTGCTTGTGGGGAGCCGGCTCCGTGCATGGATTCCGTGCGGTAGCCTACCGCCGCGGTCCCGAGCGTGATGTTCTCGATCAGGCGAAGAATACGCATCCGGTTTTCAGTGTCAGTCCCCGTGGCTCCTTGCAGGTATTTTTTTACATATCCACCGATATACGGGTCTCTTAAATCTTGGGCTGAAGGCATGGTTACCATTAATCCCCCGGCAATATCTTCCGCGAGTCTGGCAATTTCATACGGGAAACGAGTCACGTTCTGTTTGCAGACATTGGCAAGTAGCAAATTGATCTGGTAGTTGCCCGCCAACGTGGGTTCTCCTTCTGCCGAGCAGGCGATTCCGCACGAGTAAAGGGTTTCGTTGAGGTGCATCATTTCGATGAGCTTGTCCTTGATATGGTTGGCTTTAGGTACTCCATTGTAGTCTGCGGCGAGAGCGGCAGCACCGATAAGTACGTCACCTACACCGACTTTACATCCCCCGTAGGATTGTCTGTGATAACCGGCAAAACGCTCTACCATCATGCCTGCAAATTCATATTCTTTACACATGAAAATTCGCTCGTTGGGGACGAATACATCGTCAAATATCACAAGAGCTTCATGTCCACCGAATTGTGAATTTCCCAAGTCGAGATCCGCGTCTTTTTCCATTTTGCGGGTATCGCAGGACTGGCGTCCGTAGATCATGAGTACGCCTTCCGCGTCAGAAGGTACGGCAAATGAAACAGCGTAGTCTTTATCGGATTCTTTCATGGCTACGGTCGGCATAATCAAGTGTTCGTGGGAATTGACTGCCCCGGTTTGGTGAGCTTTGGCCCCGCGAACGATAATCCCGTCCGGGCGTACTTCCTTGATGCGAAGATATAGGTCCGGATCTTCTTGTTGTGATGGAGAAAGACCCCGGTCTCCTTTCGGATCGGTCATAGCCCCGTCGACAGTGAGATCGTTGTCTTGTACATATTTCAAGTACTCTATGAAACGTTTGTGGTATTCCGTTCCATGAGCTTGGTCAATTTCGTAAGTGGTGGAGTAAATGGCGTTGAAGGCGTCCATTCCAACGCAGCGTTGGAAACAAGCCCCGGTTTTCTGTCCGACTAAACGTTGCATCTTTACCTTGTTGATCAAGTCTTCGGTGCTTTGATGCAGGTGGCAGAAACGATTAACTGTTTTTCCGGTAAGATTGGATTTTGCCGTCATGAGCGTCTTGTACTCATCTTTTTCAGCCAATTCATAAGTCATGGCCACTGCATTCATGGACGGGCGGATCATCGGGTGATCTACGGGATTGCTGATTAGTTCTCCCATGAAATAGACCTTCAGGTTTAGTTTCCTGAGACTCTCAATGTACTGTTCTTTTGTCATCATGATCTTTGATATTTTATTAGTTGTAATATTTTGAATAAAGAAAAATTGCAGTAAATAAAAGCCGTTTGCTGTCTGTTACAGGGGAGAATTTGAAGGGAAGAAAGTGAGAAGGGAAAGGATACAGAGGATCGAGGCGTATGTTTGCCGTTGAAGGGGTAACATTCGCTGTCTCTCGTTGCCATCATAGAGAAACATTTTCTTTTTCTCGTTGAAAAAGAATTAATTACGTCAGTATAAATATACTCACGCTGTAATGCTCCTTTGTTCATAATGTTCCATCCCGGGGGACGTCAACACAATTTTATTTTTATGAATAACTTCGCACATCTCCTTTACCCCAAATCCCCAGAGTAACGGATTTATATTTTGTCAGGCAGGTCTTCTGACTTGTTCCGGAATTCGCGGCCTTCCCTTTTCTTGTTGAAAAAGTGACCATTAGAATGCGAAAACCTTTTTAAGAACTTACAGCTGAGGGCACAGTCCCGGATTTTCACCGGATTCCCTATTCAATCTTTTCCCTTGCAGGGGGAAGAGATCACCATGACGTCACAAAGGTATATAAATATAATTGTATTCCTACTTTTTTTCTGTAATTTTTTAATGGATGTAAAAAAGCTTAGTCCGTTAATTTGTTAATGAGGTCTTGATGGAGACGTGTAGAAATTCGAGAGAATAGGTAATAATGATTTAATGGTGGTAAAGTCTCAAAGAAGAAATTTTCTATATAAGAAAAGTGACCGGAATTTGCTCCGGTCACGATTATGATGTTTGGTGAAGTTTATTTTCCTCGAATAGCCGTGATTCCCGGTAACTCTTTTCCCTCGATGTATTCGAGCAGGGCACCACCTCCGGTGGATACGTAGCTGACCCTGTCGGCCAAGCCGAATTGGTTGATGGCGGCAACAGAGTCGCCACCCCCGATTAAGGAGAAGGCGCCGTTTGCTGTGGCTTTCACGATGGCATCAGCAATGGCCTTGGTTCCCACGGCGAATTTTGGCATTTCGAATACTCCCACGGGGCCATTCCAAAGGATTGTTTTGGATTGCTCGATGACCTTGGTGAAGGAAGCAATACTTTCCGGGCCTACATCCAATCCTTCCCATCCATCGGGAATTTCCATGGAAGGAACGATCTGGGTGTTGGCGTTATTGTCGAAAGCGTCGGCAGCGACAGTGTCGGTTGCCAATACAAGATTTACACCTTTTTCTTTGGCTAGTTTCATGATTTCAAGAGCCAGGTCGAGTTTGTCTTCCTCGCAGATAGAATTGCCGACATGACCGCCTAATGCTTTTTTGAACGTGTAAGTCATTCCACCGCCCAAGATGAGGTTATCCACCTTATCCATGAGGTTCATGATAATATCGATTTTGGATGAAACTTTGGAGCCTCCCATGATGGCCGTGAACGGGCGGGTAGGGTTGTGCATTACTTTATCCACGCTTTCCAATTCTCCTTGCATGACGTAGCCGAATAGTTTGTCATTCGGGAAAAATTTGGCAATAACAGCGGTGGATGCGTGAGCCCGGTGGGCTGTCCCGAAGGCATCGTTGATCCAAACGTCGGCTAAAGATGCCAGTTTTTGAGCGAAATTCTCGTCTCCTTTTTCTTCTTCTTTGTAGAATCGAAGGTTTTCCAACAGGAGAACTTCTCCCGGTTTCAGGTCTGTTGCAGCTTTTACCGCACTTTCCCCGATGCAGTCATCGGCGAACTTCACGGGTACACCTAACAGTTCTTCCAGGTGTTTCTGGATATGTTTTAATGAAAATTTGTCTTCCGGTCCGTTTTTCGGGCGTCCGAGATGAGACATCAATATTACGGAACCTCCTCCCGTCAACACTTTCTTGATCGTGGGAACGGCTGCCCGCATACGGGTGTCGTCCGTGATCTCGAACTTTTCATTTAAAGGTACGTTGAAGTCTACGCGGATAAGCGCCTTCTTGTTTTTAAAGTTGTAATTATCAATTGTCTGCATAGCAATTGTTATTTTAATGAGTAAATTACTTAATCAAAAGATAAAGGTAAGGATAAAATTATTTAAACCAAAAAATATGCAGGAAGGAATTTAGTGGATGTACAGGATGAAAAAATGTGGGTGAAAATTTGTATCACTCACGGAAAATTTGGATTTTTACCTTCAATAAAAATGTGCATGGTAGTGAATAGACTATTAGCTTGGTGAGAGAAGACAAAATTAGCAAGAATGAGACGAGTTGTAATCATAATATGCATGGGGATAACAATTTTGTTTTTGTTGTCTTCTTGTCGGAAAAATGAGAAAGCGAAAACAGCAGAATTGTGCAGGGAGTTGGAGAACTCTGTGATGTTATCGCCTGCGTTTGATTCTTTGGTAAAGGTGTCTATGGGGTTACCTAATTTTTTCCGTTCGAAAGTATTGTTGACCGCGGGAAGTTGTTATTCCACTAGGGTGGAGCAGATGCAACAGGCTCGGATTTACTTACGGGAGGCCTACCGGATTGCCCCGCGGGACGTGAAGAATTTAGTGGCGCTGGAATTAACCCGGCTTTACGGTTCTTTGATTTTGCGGGATAGTTGTGTGGAAGAGGCCATTCGTTTTATCAGCCGGGTGCCTTCTAAGGTGGTATTTACCCGGGAGGAAGAGGCTAAATTCTATTACTTGGGAGCTTGTTTTTTTAAATCGATCGATATAGACCGGGCTTTTAAAGCCGTGGATCAGGCATTGTCGTTGTATCGGGGACTTTCGGATACGGAGGGGGAGATCGAGGCTTATCGCTTGAAAGCAACTTTATACGGGGTCTTGCAAGAATATGAAGAACAATATGCTTGTTACGAGGAGGCCTATCGCCTTTTACGACGATCAAGATTCCGGGATAAGGTGAAACCTTTTTACGAGCAGATGGCGGCAAGCCTGAAAAAGTTGGGAAGGCATGAGGAGGCGTTACTCTGGTATGAAGAGGTTTTAAAGGAATTGCCGGATTCAAGTAGGCTTGGACGTTACGGGATTCAGGTAGCCGAGGCTTATTCCGGGTTGGGGTATCACGAAAAGGCTCGGGAGATATTGAGGGGCGGGTTGGTGAATGAAAAACGAGGTGGAATGCGTAACGTGTTGCTCACTCGTGTAGCCGAATCTTTTATCCAGGAGGGACTTCGGGACTCGGCTTTGATGGCGTTAAAAAGTGCGATTGACTTCTACGAGATATATGCTCGTGAAAATCAATTGAAGGTTCCCGGTGTGATATTCATGAATTATTTAAGGTATGGGCGTTGTTTGTGGGAGATGGGGGAAAAGGATGAGGCTGTTGCGTATTTGGAAGATATTAGTTATAAAAAAGCAGAATCTCCGGAGAGTCAATTGGCTCAGGCCCGGGTGTTGGAATTGTTGAGTGAATATCACGAGGATATGGAGAACCGGCAGGCGTTTTGTGACGTCTTGCATCGACGGGATTCAGTTTTGGAGTTGTACGATTCCTTTTATGATAACGGACGTTATCGTCAAGTGTTGAAAAAATACAAGAATCAAAAATTTCTGCGGGAGATCGAAGAGATGAACCGGAAACAGGAGTCTGCCAATTGGTGGTTGGTGCTGGCATTACTTGTGACCGTGGGACTGATCGTTTCGGCCTTGATATATACCTGGGTTTCGTGGGGAAAAGAACGAGAGTATAATAAGAGAAAATAGTATTTATGGATAAGCACGAGATATTCATGCGGAAAGCGTTGGAAGAAGCCCGCTTGGCTGAAGAAGAAGGGGAAATCCCGGTTGGAGCAGTAGTCGTTTGTAAAGGTCGGGTAATCGCCCGGGCCCATAATCAAACCGAGCGTTTGAATGATGTGACGGCACATGCGGAGATGCTTGCCATCACGTCCGCGACTTCTTTATTGGGAGGAAAATATTTAAATGATTGTACCCTGTATGTCACGTTAGAACCGTGCGTCATGTGTGGTGGTGCGCTTGCTTGGGCTCAATTGGGAGAATTGGTGTACGGGGCTGCCGACCTGCATCGGGGGTATGCCCGGCTTTCTCCGTCCGTGTTACACCCGAAGACAAACGTGGTTACCGGAGTTTTAGAGGATGAATGTGGAGAATTGGTAAAAAATTTCTTTGCCAGAAAAAGATAATTAATTTATTCTCCATTTACCATTTTCCGTTTTCAATTGTTTTGTTGTACATTTACGAATTGAATAGATTGTTATTAATGAAATAGTACATGGGTAATTTTGATATAAGGACCGGGAATGTGCCAGATAGTGAGAAAGAACTGGAGAAGGCTTTGCGTCCGTTGAGTTTTAGTGATTTCCAGGGGCAAAAGAAGATCGTGGATAATCTGGAAGTCTTCGTGGAGGCGGCGAAGATGCGGGGTGAATCTCTGGATCACGTTCTGTTGCATGGCCCTCCCGGATTGGGAAAGACAACCTTGTCGGCTATTATTGCTAACGAGTTGGGAGTCGGGATTAAGATTACTTCGGGTCCGGTGTTGGATAAACCGGGTGATTTAGCGGGGTTGTTAACTAATCTGGAGCCGAATGATGTGTTGTTTATTGACGAGATTCACCGGTTAAGCCCGATCGTGGAAGAGTATCTTTACTCGGCGATGGAGGATTTCAAGATTGATATTATGATAGATAAAGGGCCGGCTGCCCGATCCGTGCAGATCCAATTGAGTCCTTTCACGCTGATCGGGGCGACCACGCGTAGCGGCTTACTGACAGCCCCGTTGAGGGCGCGTTTCGGTATCAATAGTCACTTGGAATATTATGATCTCGACGTGCTGACGGGGATCGTGGAGCGCTCGGCAGCTATTTTAAGAACAAAGATCACGAGTCAGGCCTCGAAAGAGATCGCGTCCAGAAGTCGCGGGACGCCTCGTATTGCTAATGCCTTGTTGCGTCGGGTACGGGATTTTGCCATGGTGAAGGGAAACGGGGTGGTTGATCTTGAAATCACGACCTTTGCGCTGGAGGCTTTGAATATTGATAAGTTCGGGTTGGATGATATGGATAATAAAATCCTGTTGACGATTATTGATAAGTTCAAAGGGGGGCCTGTCGGTTTGACCACGATTGCAACCGCGGTCAGCGAGGATCCGGGAACCTTGGAAGAGGTTTACGAGCCGTTCTTGATCAAGGAAGGTTTTCTGAAAAGAACTCCCCGGGGACGTGAAGTGACGGATTTGACCTACAAGCATCTGCGAAAGAATCGACGAACGGATGACTGGCAAGCCACGTTATTCTAGCTAATTCCGGAGGATTGGGAAAACGGGAAGTGTTGGATAAAATGATAAATTCAAAAGTTTTATTAACGTTAAAAGTGGGCGAAAGCGGGGTTTTGACTTGTTTAATTTGCGGTTTGGATAAAATTTTGAAGAGGATCAATGAGTTATATTTTTGTTAAATAGTATTAAGCCTGTCAATTGTTAAAATGGATTTGTTAAATTTGCGTGTATGAGAAAGCAACAGATAATCATATTAGGAATTGTGTTTGGTATATCCTTGCTGGGATTGATTATTCTCCAGACCAGTTATTTCCAAACGGCTTACGAGGTGAAGAAGGAGCAATTCTTCTACTCGGCTAACCGGGCCATGGATGATATGGTCGATTATATCCGCAAGCAGGAAGAGGCGGGAAGGCTTTCTGAAAGCAGGAATCTGTCTGAGGTCAGAAGTCGGGGAGTGGAGATTGATGCCCCGATCTATATTGACCCGAAACGTCCGATTGCCGTGAAAAATGATCCATCGGCAGTTGCTAATTCGATGCTTAATTTGATTGATGATGATTCGGAGGTGAAGGATGTCAGTGAGTTTGTGGGAAGTAAGTTCAAGGAGGATAATTTGGCCACTTCTATCTCCAAGTTGCAACAAGCCATGAAGGAACGGACCGGGGAAAACTACAGGTTTGTACCGGAAGGGAAAGAGGATAAACACGTGATCGAGGGGCGGGTAGATTTGAATAATCTATATGGTTTTATCGGTAACACGCTGACAGATGCGGGTATCCGTTCCCGTTTTGAATTCGGTATTAAGGAAAATGGTAAATTTATTTTGACTTCCAAGAATTTTTTAAGTCATGTCTCGGATGATGTGACGCTTAGCCGGAAGATATTTCCGGGTGAAAGCTCATCGGCTATCCTGTATCTGAAGTTCCCGGACGCATCATCTGATACGGCAGGTTCCGTGTGGATGGTTCTGCCCGGGGTACTGATCACGATTGCTATCGTGTTTTGTGCCGTGTTCTGTCTGATCGTTATTGTCCGGCAGAAAAAGTTGTCGGTTATCAAGAATGACTTTATTAATAATATGACGCACGAGTTCAAAACCCCGATTGCGACAATTTCTTTGGCATCCCAGATGTTGAAGGACGGGGCGGTGACGAATACCCCGGAGACCATTGACCGGGTGGCCACGATTATCCGGGATGAGAGTAAACGTTTAACTTTCCAGGTGGAACGGGTGTTGCAAACGGCCTTGTTCACGGAAACCCGGATGAAACTAAAGCTAAAGAATATAAATATTAATCAGTTGATTGAAGATTTATTGCCTAAATTTAGCTTACGTGTGGAGGATAAAGGGGGTAAGTTCTCCGCTTATCTTGAGGCGGATCAAGATGAAGTGCTTGCGGATGAGGTGCATGTGACAAACATGATTTCCAATCTCGTGGATAACGCGATAAAATATTGTGTAAAACCACCAGAAATTACCATTTATACTCGTAATAAAGATAAAGAAATTATAATAAGTGTCATTGATAATGGCATAGGAATTGCTAAGAAAGATCAGAAGTTGATCTTCGAAAGATTCTATCGTGTGTCCACGGGGAATTTGCATGACGTGAAGGGATTCGGCTTGGGACTATCATATGTGAAGAAAATCGTTGAGGCTCATGGTGGAAGGATAGACGTGGAAAGCTCCCTTGAAAAAGGTAGTTGTTTTGACATCATTTTACCTTTAACCGTAAAAAAGCAAAAAATAAAGAGAACCTTATTTTTCTAAATTCGTATATTTTTACAGAGAATTAAAAAATGAGAATTATTTAAAACAACATAGCTATGGATGAGAAAATTAAAATTTTATTGGCAGAGGATGATACCAACTTGGGTATGCTTCTTAAAGAATATTTGAGAGCTAAAGGTTTTGAGACCGTTTTATGTGAGGATGGAGAGATTGCATATGAAAGGTTTTTGAACGAACCGTTTGACATTTGCATTTTCGACGTGATGATGCCTAAAAAAGATGGTTTTACGCTTGCGAAAGAAGTTAGACAGATCAATAGCGAAATTCCGATTATTTTCTTGACGGCTAAGTCGATGAAAGAAGATGTGTTGGAAGGATTCAAGTTAGGAGCCGATGATTATATGAGCAAACCTTTCAGTATGGAAGAGTTGTTGCTTCGTATCGAGGCTGTCTTGAGAAGATCAACCGGGTTGAAACCGGAAGACGAACAAGAGATCTTCAAGATTGGTAAGTTAACATTCAATTCTAAGAAACAAACCTTGTTTGACGGGGAAGAAGAACAAAAATTGACCACGAAAGAGTCTGAGTTACTTCGTCTGTTGTGCTTGAATGTAAACAAGGTATTGGAGAGAAACTACGCTTTGAAGAATATCTGGGCTGACGACAATTACTTTAATGCCAGAAGTATGGATGTTTATATCACGAAGTTACGTAAACATTTGAAGAAAGATCCGTCGGTGGAAATTATCAATGTTCACGGAAAAGGATATAAATTGATTCTTTGATGATAAAAAGGGGATTCGGAAGAGTCCCTTTTTTGTTGGAAGTTGACAGGTTTCAAGTTGCAAGTTAAAAAGTTTCTATGTAAACTTGCAAACGATAACAAGTCAACTTTTGTTTTATAGTTAAGGACAATAATTTTAAAGAGATGAAAATAGCGATAGCATGTGACCATGCCGGTTACGAGTACAAGGAACGGTTGGTGAAATACCTTCGGGAAAAAGGTCATGAAGTAAAGGATTTCGGTGCTTATTCTGCCGAGAGTATGGACTATCCGGATACAGCTCATCCGATGGCTGCGGCCGTGGAGGCTGGTGAATATGAAAGAGGAATTGCCATTTGCGGAAGTGGTAACGGCATTTCCATGACCGCCAATAAGCATCAGGGTATTCGTTGTGCTTTGTGCTGGAACATGGAACTTGCAGCTTTGGCTCGTCAGCATAATAATGCGAACGTGGTTGGATTGCCTGCTCGTTTTATTGCTTACGAGGAAGCTCAAAATGTGGTAGACGTTTTCTTGTCAACAGATTTTGAAGGTGGTCGCCACCAAAGAAGGGTGGAGAAGATTCCGGTAAAATAAAAGGGTTGGAAGGTTCATAAAGTTTATAAGGTCTATAAAGTTCCTGGTCCCCCGAGGGGCGCTTTGTCTATGACAGCTTGAGCTGCCGTTAAACCATTGTCCGAAGGACACCCGTTACTTTATAGACCAGTAATGTGGCCAAAAATAGTTGGTAACATTTTTCCAATTAAAGCTTATCTTTGAATAGTAAAGTCGAAGAGGAAACAGGCACTGCTGGGGAGCAACCTGCCAGAAATAGACTTTTCAGATTATACAGTAAAAGGGTACCACCTCAACGTGGTACTCTTCTTTCTTCTCCTTTTGCCACTTTTACTGGTAATCTTTCATGTCTAGGAAAACCCAGTTCCAGTTTGGTTTTTAAACCATATGTACCATCGTAAAAAATTTTTGAAATGTTCTCTTGATAAACCCCTATGAAACGAGATATCATCTTTCAGGTGAGAAAAGAACCCCTCTAAACAATTCGTCGTGCGAGGGATCCTGGTGTTGTTCAGGTAGTGGAACATGCAAGGCAAGGCATTCTTTATGGTGTTATAAGCACTGTACAAGGCCTTGTGCGTGCGCCACATCCTTCCGCTCTGTTCATTGTATGTTTGGTGGAATAGATACTCGCTGGTAT